>CAVIEK010000208.1:0-2594 GCA_963641805.1 Bacteroides fragilis | reverse complement strand
CACCTCTACATATCGCTCAAAAACGGTGATGTCCATGTTTCGGAAGTCATCCAGGTCCATGCGCAAGTCTTCTGATAGGAATCGCTCCACATCCTTCAGATAGCGAAGGTTCACTTTGGGCGAGTTGGCGATGAGGTCACACAGAGCCTTCTCGGGTGTCGCCATCAAGAACGTGTATGTCTGCTTGTTGATGACGGTCACACCGACATGAAAGGCTTCACGGCTCATGCAGATATAGTCGAAGCGTCCCAATGGCGTATCGAAACTGCGCGAGTGCTTGACGGTCATCGACTGGATGTTATAGACCGCCTCGGGAATGAGACCGTAGTATCTCAGTGCCGAGTGCATCGACACGTAAGAGGGTGCATACACGTGGTTAGCTATCAGCTCCGGCGAAAGCGGCACTCGCGTAACTGCTGGTGACACGACATAAAGCCCCTTCTTGATCCTCAGCAATTGGCCGCTCCGCTCAAGACTGCGCACCTTGTGCCCTCCCGCCTTGATGTCGGGAAAGAGGGAAGCAAGTGCAGCCATGCTCACGGGGATATTGGACAATGCCGCTAATTCGTCGTTCATACTGCAAAAGTAGTAAACTCCAGTATAGTAAACGAACGTTTCATTACTTTTCTGTTCCGGAAACACCTTATTTGTACCGGTTCCTCATGGCGAAGCGTCACAGAGCCATTGGTGCCTATCCATCCACGGCTGGCGGCGGGAGGTAGCGGTCGTTGAGCACGGCGGTGTGTGCCCCTGACGTATCATTATCACGATTGCCTATGCAGATGTTGTATGTCGCTCCAGGTGTTTGTCTGCGTCGGAGCTGCTCTATCCGCTCGTGGTATTCGGGAGGCATGACCCTGTACAGGAAATACTTCAGATGTAAGGTGTCGAGATGCGGACATTCGTCAATCTCCCGCTGTGCTTCATCCAGCATATTCTGATAATGCTTTTCAAGCTCTTGCTTCACAGCGGCATCCTTGGAGCCGGCATAGTTGTAGTGATTGTGTATGCTCTTTGCATTGGGTGCAATGCTGTTGCAGCCGCCGCTCACATCCGCGCGAAAATCCTGCCTACGATTTTGCATACTTGCCTTATAGTCTCGGTTTCTTGTCATTTTTCCTGTTCCATGCCTCGTTAATATACTTGCGAAAATTACCTTCGCTTCGTCCCTTCTTGACATTTACAGCGGCTCTGGTGAGGTGACCGATGAACGTGCCCTTCACCATGATATACTTGTCGACCCTTACATTTTCGTCAAAGACCATATCCACCACAACACGGCCTACCTCGCTGGCTGTCTGACAATCAGAGAGTTCCCGTAAATAATACTCCAATACCTTAGTCTCATTGATATACGGTGCCAACGGACGTGCCTCCCCATTGTTGTCCACGACCTTACTTGCCGTGTCCACATATTTGTCACCATAAAAATTAAAGGTCTGCTCTGCCTTGACGGCATTCGGAAGGATTTGGTTGTTGCCTCCCGTGATGTTGAATACCACGCCCATGTGGTTTGTTTCTTGTTTCTTCATAAGTGAAAACATATCTTTTTACAATACCGCAAATGTAATAAAAATTCGATTACCAAATACAACGTTTAAGCATGATTTCGCAGTGTTTTGATTAATAATAATGGATAATAATAATGCATACTCGTAGTTGGGTTGAATGGATGCCCATCGTAGCGTTCCAAGGATGGGCATTCTTAGGTTCTTTAAACGGGCATCGTTAGAGTCCAAGCTTGCCCATCGTTAGACCCTAAGAATGGGCATCGTTAGGGTGCCAACAAGGGCAAACGCGGAATTAGTGAACGGAAGTGTGGAAAAGTGAACGGTTAGTAAACGGGAGGGGGCTTCAGAACGCGTCTGAGGGGTGGCTAGTAAACGGTTAGTAAACAGATAGTAAACGTTTTTGAATGGGCTTGCATATGTGCGATGAAGCCATAGGATAGACCCTATGGCTCTGCTCGTGAAAGGTTTGGTGGGGATGAGCGGTAGAAGGGACTCGAACCCTCGACTTCAACCTTGGGAAGGTTGCGCTCTACCAACTGAGTTACTACCGCATGAAGCGTCAACCGTGCTAACGCGCGGCAAAGGTAATATAAAATCTTCTCACGCAATACATGTAGTGTCTTTTTCTTACTTTTGCGCGTACCTTAAAGGGATGCAGGACAACAGATGAGGAGAATTATACTGATTACCGGTGGCGCGCGGTCGGGCAAGAGCACGTATGCCGAGAGGCTGGCACTGAGTCTCAGCGCGAACCCTGTGTATATGGCCACGGCACGTGTCACCGACAAGGAGTTCGCACAACGTGTCAAAATCCATCAGGAACGCCGCGGCAGGGAATGGACGAACATCGAGGAGAACCGCGAGTTGAGCCGCCACGATGTCAGCGGACGCACGGTGCTGATTGACTGCATCACGATGTGGTGCAGCAATTTCTTCTTCGACTGCGACGGACAGATACAGTCCACGCGGGATGCTGTGGAGCAGGAGTTCGACCGTTTCACCGCACAAGACGCTACCTTCATCTTCGTGACCAATGAGATTGGCATGGGCGGCACGTCTGCCAATGCCCTGCAACGCCACTTC
>CAVIEK010000207.1:0-5422 GCA_963641805.1 Bacteroides fragilis | reverse complement strand
ATTTAATATACGCAAAAATCACCAGTCAACCATCAGCCGCTTTGGGGCTCCACGTGCGGCTGCATGCGCGCCTTTGCTTCCGGTGTTTGCGATGACAAAAAAATATCGTTAATTTTGCAACTGCAAATCACTTATAGTTTTTTTAACCGCTTAATATTTTACGACTACGACTGGCATGACTAAATGGCGCGTTGAGGACAGCGCCGAGCTTTACAACATTAACGGCTGGGGACTGAAGTATTTCTCGGTCAACGACAAGGGACACATCACCGTCACCCCCAAGCGCGACTGTGTGGGGGTTGACCTCGTGGAAGTGATGGACGAATTGCGTTCGCGCAACATTACGGCGCCCGTGCTGCTGCGCTTTCCCGACATCCTCGACAACCGCATTGAGAAGATATCGAGCTGCTTCAAGCGTGCGGCTAAGGAATATGAATACAGTGCTCAGAACTTCATCATATACCCCATCAAGGTCAACCAGACGCGGCAGGTGGTGGAGGAGATAGTGGGCCACGGCAAGAAATTCAACATAGGCCTTGAGGCCGGTTCCAAGCCCGAGCTGCATGCGGTGCTGGCCATCAATATGGCCGACTTCAGCGACAACTCGCTCATCATTTGCAACGGCTACAAGGATGAGAGCTATGTGGAGCTTGCTTTGCTGGCGCAGAAGATGGGCCGGCGCATATTCCTTGTGGTGGAGAAACTCAACGAGCTGCAGCTCATAGCCCGTGTGGCCAAGAGGCTTAACATGCGCCCCAACGTGGGAATGCGCATCAAGCTCTCGAGCAGCGGCAGCGGCAAGTGGGAGGAAAGCGGTGGCGACCGCAGCAAGTTCGGCCTCAACACCAGTGAGCTTTTTGCGGCGCTCGACTTCTTGCGCGTCAACGAGATGACCGACTGCCTCAAGCTCATCCATTTCCACATTGGCAGCCAGATTACAAAAATACGGCGCATCAAGAATGCGCTCCGCGAGGCGTCGCAATTCTATGTGCAACTCACCAAGCTGGGCTTCGGCATCGATTTTATCGACATCGGCGGCGGCTTGGGCGTTGACTACGATGGCACGCGAAGTAGCGCCAGCGAGAATAGCATGAACTACTCCATCCAGGAGTATGTCAATGATGCCGTCTACTCGTTTGTCGACGTGTGCAACAAAAACGGCATCAAGCACCCCAACATAATCACCGAGAGCGGACGATCTCTCACCGCACACCACTCAGTGCTCGTGGTGGAGACTCTTGAGACCACGGCACTGCCGCGGTGGGACGACGATGTCGACAAGGTTGACGATGCTGACAACGACCTCGTGAAAGACCTTTTCGAAATCTGGAACAAGATAAATCAGGTGCGGTTGCTTGAGGACTGGCACGACGCGTTGCAGATACGCGAGGAGGCGCTTGACCGCTTCAGTCTGGGGCTTATCGACTTGCGCACCCGAGCCATGGTCGAGAAACTGTTTTGGTCAGTGGCCCGCGAGGTCAACACCATAGCGCGCGAGATGAAGCATATTCCCGACGAGTTGCGCGGCGTGGCCAAGATGCTCCCCGAAAAATACTTCTGCAACTTCTCGCTCTTCCAGTCGTTGCCCGACAGTTGGGCCATCGACCAGGTGTTCCCCGTGGCTCCGCTCGGCAGGCTCAATGAGCGTCCCGACCGCATGGCCACCCTGCAGGACATCACCTGCGACAGCGACGGCAAAATTGCCAACTTCATAGCGCCGCAAGGCGTGTCGCATGCCTTGCCTGTGCACTCGCTGCGCAATGGCGAGCACTACTATCTTGGGGTGTTCCTCGTGGGGGCCTATCAGGAAATCCTCGGCGATATGCACAACCTCTTCGGCGACACTAATGCCGTGCACATCAACGTCTACGACGACCACTACCGCATCGACCAGGTGATCGACGGCGAAACGGTGGCCGAGGTCCTCGACTATGTGCAATACAGCCCTAAGCAGCTAGTGCGCAATGTGGAGTCGTGGGTGTCTGAGTCGATACGTACGGGCAAGATAACCAGCGACGAGGGCAATGAGTTCATACGCAACTACCGCTCGGGACTCTACGGCTACACATATCTCGAGACCACCTGACTTCCACGCCTATGCGATATTTCATGAGGCTCGCCTACTGCGGAGCCAACTATCACGGATGGCAAGTGCAGCCACACGATGTGTCGGTGCAGCAGATTCTTGAGCGGGCCATGTCCATGCTGTTGCGCCACGATGTGGCTGTGACAGGCGCCGGACGCACCGATGCGGGTGTGAATGCCGCCATGATGGTGGCCCATTTCGACACATCATGCCGCATCGCCGACTGTGACCGCATGGTGCATAGCCTCAACGGAGTTTTGCCGCGCGACATAGCTGTATATTCGGTATTCCCGGTCGACGACGACGCTCATGCGCGGTTTGATGCCACAAGCCGCACCTACAAGTATTTTGCCCATACCGCCAAGTCGCCGTTTCTCGATGCTATGAGTTGGCGCTGCCGCCCCGACCTCGACTTCGATCTCATGAATGAGGCAGCCGCACACCTTATGCGCTACACCGACTTCACCTCGTTCAGCAAGCTGCACACCGACGTGGCCACCAACAACTGCCGTGTGACTCATGCCAGGTGGACTCAGGAAAACTGTCTGCCGATGGGCGGGGGCACCCAGTGGGTGTTTACTATCACTGCCGACCGCTTCTTGCGCAACATGGTGCGCGCCATCGTGGGCACACTCACGCTTGTGGGGGGGCACAAGATAAGCGTCGACGACTTCTGTCGCATCATCGAGAGCAAGGACCGCTGCAAGGCTGGCACGTCGATGCCCGGCCACGCTCTATATTTGTGGCACATCACCTATCCGTTTCCCGTAAAATGATGGCCGGCAACGTATAAGTCTCCAATCACACTTACACCAACCTCGCTCATGGCACTCACACCGTCACCAACAACGCCGTCGCGCAACGTCAGCATCTCGATTTGTAAGGGTCTCGCTATCATCCTTATGGTGATGGGACACACCGAGGGGCCGCATCTGCTGCTCAATTTCATCTACCTGTTCCACATGCCACTGTTCTTTATCACGGCAGGCTACTTTTTCGGCCGCAAGCATTTGGATTCACCGTGGGATTTCTGCATGAAGCGCCTCAAGGGACTCTATGTGCCGTTTGTGAAATGGAGCGTGTTTTTCCTCTTGATCCACAACATTCTCTTCAAGATAGGCATTCTCAATGAGACCTACGGCAATTGGGAGGGAGGCGTCACGCATCCCTACTCGTTCCATGTCGCGCTGCAGAGGCTCACGCAGATAGTGTTCTCGATGGGCGGATACGATGAGTTCCTTGCCGGAGCATTCTGGTTCTTCCGCGCGCTGTTGGTGGTGAGCATAGTCTTTATTGTCGTCTACAAGGCTCTCGAGGGAAGGCGTGGTTGGCTCAAGGCCGATGCCGTGCTCGGTGTGATAGCCGCCTCGGCACTCATCTTTGCCCTGGTGAAAATCCGTTACGGATTGAAAATCACCACACTTGTGCAAGGTGGCATCAGGGAGTGCTGGGGCATGGTGTTCTTTGCCTTTGGCGTGTTTTACCGCCGCCACGAAAGCCGCTTCAGGCAGCATTGGGCACTCACCTTGGTATATCTCGCCCTGCTCACTGGCGGTGCCGCTCTCGGTTTTCACGGAATGACGCTCAAACCGCGCATGTGGGACGTGGCCACCCTCCCTCTGACGGGTGTGCTGGGCTTCCTTGCCTTTCACCATATAGCCACATTCATCAGCCGCCACCCGGGCACCGTGCAACGCTTTCTTGCCTATTGCGGCGACAACACGCTCTACGTCTTTGTGTTCCACATCAGTGCCTTTAAGGTGGTGACTGCCATAAAAATCATGTGCTACGGACTCGACTGGCATCAGATGGGCACCCACATGGGAGGGCACTGAAAAAGTCCCCAACGCCTATTTCCCCATAATTTTACCCCACACTTAACTGGCGTATCGCTTGGTTTTGTGCGGATTTCTTCGTACCTTTATAGGAGAAATAAGAAAGGTATATATGCTGCCACTACAACAGAAAATCCAGTTCAGCGAATACGGTTCGCTCTATGATGCAGTTGTCCCGCAGGACAATCTTCTCCGCCGCATCAAAGACCTTGTGGACTTCTCCTTCGTCAACCAGGAGCTTTTAGACAAGTACTGCAAGGACAACGGTCGCATGGCGGAGTCGCCCATCCGCATGTTCAAGTATCTTCTGTTGAAGACCATATATGACATATCCGACGTGGACGTGGTGGAGCGTTCGCGCTACGACATGTCGTTCAAGTATTTCCTTGGCATGACTCCCGAGGAGGATGTTATCAATCCGAGCAGTCTCTGCAAGTTCCGCAAACTGCGGCTGAAGGATACAGACCTCTTGAACATGCTTATAAGCAAGACGGTGGAAATAGCTGTGGAGAATGGCATCATCACGTCAAAGACAATCATTGTGGACGCGACCCACACAAAGTCACGCTACAATCCGTACTCACCCGTGGATATGCTGAAACTTCGTTCGAAGCAGCTGCGCAAGGCTTTGTATTCCATAAATGACGACATCAAGGAGAAGCTGCCAGCCAAGAATAATGACGACGACCTCGTGCATGAGTTGGATTATACCAAGTCTCTTCTAGAGAAGGTCACTTCTGAGAAAAGCCTTTCGGAAGTGCCAGCGGTAAAGCAGCGACTCAACATGCTCAAGGAAACACTTTCGGACATCGAAGACCACTATACGGCATCAAAGGACTCGGATGCACGCATCGGACACAAGACGAAGGACAGCTCATTCTTCGGATACAAGACCCACATTGCAATGAGCGACGAGCGCATCATAACCGCAGCCGTGGTCACTTCCGGCGAAAAGGGAGACGGGCCACAACTGGAGGAACTTGTGGAGCAGAGCAGAAAGAACGGCATGGAGGTGGATACCGTCATCGGTGACACGGCATACTCTGGATTGGAAAACCTTAAACTGGCTGAAGATGAAAAGAAAGGATTTACATTGGTGTCAAAACTGAATCCTATTATAAGCAACGGGTTCAGAAAGGAAGAGGACAAGTTTGACTACAACAAGGATGCCGGCATGTTTGTTTGCCCTGCCGGACATATGGCAATAAGAAAGGCGAAGATGGGGAACAAAAACAAGAACTGGAACCCGTCCATGACTTATTTCTTTGACGTGAAGAAATGCAAGACCTGTTCGCGGCGATGCGGATGCTACAAGGAGGGCGCCAAGAGCAAGACTTACTGCGTGCCGATTAAGACGGGGGAACATCAAAGGCAACAGGAATTCCAAAACACCAAGAAGTTTAAGGATATCGCCCGGGAAAGATACAAGATTGAAGCAAAGAATGCAGAGTTGAAACATGTGTACGGCTATGACAGGGCATCGTCGTACGGGCTGGATTGT
>CAVIEK010000206.1:0-12588 GCA_963641805.1 Bacteroides fragilis | reverse complement strand
CTTATATATGACATCCTCGACAAGCAGGCTGAGGACTCGGTGAAGAACGACACCCGCAAGAGCGAGCAGCCGTCGCGCAAGCGTGGCCGAACAAAGCAGGAGAAGGCCGGTGCCGAGAAAAAAGCTGAGAAAAAAGCCGAGACAAAGGCTGAAACAAAGTTGCCAGAGGCCGAAAAGGCTGAGACAAAGCAGCCCACAGAGGCCAAAGAAGGCGAAGCCGCCCCCACTACCAAGCGCCGTCCCGGACGGCCGAGAAAAAATGCCGACGACACAGCTGCGACAAAGCAGCCTCAAGAGACGGCTACAAAGAAGGCGCCCAAAGCCGAAAAGGCAGTCGAGATCGAAAAGCCCAACGGCAAAAGGGGACGTAAACCCAATGCACAGGAGGCCGCAAAGCCAACCGAAGCAGCCACTCAGGCCGAGACTCCCGCCGAAGCGAAGCCAAAATCACAACCCAAGGCGGAACAGCCAGAACTGAAGTTTGACGAAGCCGTCGGCGATGCCACCGTAGCCAGCGAAGCCCCCCAAGAGCAACAGCAAGAAGAGCCCAAGCAGCCGAGCAACGACTTCCTTGAGGCGTTTGGCCAGCAGCCACAGTCAAAGCAAGGCAAACGGTCGGACGTGTTCGACTCTTTCTTCGGAGCCAAGCCGGTGCAGACGTTCAAGCCACGCTCACAAGAAGAGCGCGAGGAAGCAGCACGACGCGCCGAGGAAGAGCGCCGCATTGCGGCCGAAGAGGCTGCCAAAGCCCCCATTGTGATACAAGAGCCCAAGGCAGTGAAAGAGCCCAAGAAGAAAAAAGGAAAGAAGAACCAACAGCAACAGGCTGCCGCCCAAAACGACAACCCGTATGCCAACAGTCCTTTCAATTTCGACGGCATTCTCGACGGCACAGGAGTGCTTGAGGTGATGCCCGACGGATACGGATTCCTGCGCTCATCAGACTACAACTACCTCACATCGCCTGACGACATCTATGTGTCGCAGGCTCAGATAAAGAACAACGGCCTCAAGACCGGTGATGTGGTGGAAGGCACAATACGTCCGCCCAAAGAGGGAGAAAAATACTTCCCGCTATGTGAGGTGAAGATGATTAACGGCCGACGCCCCGACTTTGTGCGCGACCGTGTTCCCTTTGAGCATCTGGTGCCGCTGTTCCCCAACGAGAAGTTCGACCTGGTGAGCCACCGTCACCCCAGCATATCGACCCGCATCGTCGACATGTTTGCCCCAATCGGCAAAGGCCAGCGCGGCCTTATCGTGGCCCCGCCCAAGACCGGCAAGACTATCCTGCTCAAGGATATCGCGAACGCCATCTCGGAGAACCACCCCGAGACCTACATGATAATACTGCTCATCGACGAGCGTCCCGAAGAGGTGACCGACATGGCCCGAAGTGTGAATGCCGAGGTGATAGCCTCGACATTCGACGAGCCTGCCGACCGCCACGTGAAGATTGCCGACCTGGTACTCCAAAAAGCCAAGCGCATGGTGGAATGCGGGCACGACGTGGTGATACTGCTCGACTCCATCACCCGCCTGGCACGCGCCTACAACACCATTTCGCCCGCATCGGGCAAGATTCTCTCAGGTGGTGTCGACGCCAATGCCCTGCAGCGTCCCAAACGGTTCTTCGGTGCCGCCCGCAACATTGAGAACGGCGGCAGCCTCACAATCATAGCCACCGCGCTCATCGAGACCGGATCGAAGATGGACGAGGTGATATTCGAGGAGTTCAAGGGAACCGGCAACATGGAGCTCCAGCTCGACCGCAAACTTGCCAACAAGCGCATATTCCCCGCCGTCGACATCATGGCCTCGAGCACCCGCCGCGACGACCTGCTGCTCAACTCCGACACGCTCAACCGCATGTGGGTGATGCGCAACTACCTGAGCGACCGAACATCGATAGAGGCTATGGAAGAAATAAAGAAACGCATGGAGAGCACACGCTCCAACCAAGAGCTGCTGCTGACCATGAACAGCTGATGCCGGCGCATGGGAAGAATACTCGGGATAGACTACGGACGCAAGCGCACAGGCATTGCTGTGACCGACCCGCTAAAGATCATCGCCAACGGACTTGAGACCGTGTCCACCCACACACTGATGCAATACATCAAGGACTATGTGGCACGGGAAGACGTGGAAATGATAGTGATAGGGTTGCCAAAGCGACTCAACGGAGAGCAGTCGGAAAGCATGCGCTACATCACCCCGTTTGTCAACCGCCTCAAAAAAGAAATGCCGCAAATGCCGGTGACGATGTATGACGAGCGGTTCACATCGACCATTGCCCACCAGGCAATGATTGACGGAGGCATGAAAAAGAGCGACCGCCGCGACAAGGGACGCGTCGACACCATTGCCGCCACCATCATCCTTACCGACTATCTAAGCTATGGCATGCGCATGGAGCCAGGCATCAAATAACGAACATCCATTTTATAAAACAATAATACAATGATACTTCCTATATATCTTTTGGGACACCCCGTGCTTCGCAAAATATCAGATCCGGTAACAAAGGACTACCCCAACCTACAGGAGCTGATTGCCGACATGAAAGAAACCATGTATGACAGCGACGGCATTGGTATTGCCGCACCACAGGTGGGCCACAACATCAGACTCGTGTATATCGATGTCGACGTGCTCGCCGACAGTTTTCCCGAGCTGAAAGGCCGCAAGATGGTGCTAATCAACCCCGAACTCACAATCGACGAGGACAGCAAGACTGTAACTCGTGAAGAGGGCTGCCTGAGCGTGCCGGGCGTGAGCGAGAACGTGACCCGCCACTCGAAACTGCACATCAAATATCTCGACGAAAACTGGCAGGAGCAGGAAGAAGACGTGGAAGGATACCTTGCCCGAGTGATACAGCATGAGTGCGACCATCTCGACGGAATTCTCTACATCGACCACGTGTCGCCCATACGCAAGCAGCTCATCAAGACCAAGCTCAACAACATAATGAAGGGCAAGGTGCGCTGCAGCTACCGCACGAAAGGATACAAGCCCGCCCACAAGTAAACACAGTCGGTCTACGATCAAGGACCGACGCGACGAGTCACACACATCAACTAAAGCCGCCGTCACTGATAGTGACGGCGGCTTTAGTTGCTCTCTACATCTACAAATGGGCCTCAGTCGGCAAGTCTCACAGGTTTGTCTGAGCATTCACCAGTCATAGCCCACCACACAGTGCGCAGCCAACAGGCGGCATAGACATAAACATCAAGCCAAAAGGTGTTGTGGATAAACGCATGCACCTTGGGCGGACAAAGCACATCTGTAGGCAAAATGGCAAAGTTGACAAAGAGCAACCAGAATAAGACCCAATCAAGACGGGTCTTGCCGGGCTGCAACCAAAATGCCACCAAATAACCGGCTATGGCGATGAGATAGGTATGAGTCTCGGGACAGTCGCTGAACAGTATCACAAACCCCATCAACACTGCCAGACATTGGGCACGGAAACGCATATCTGCCCAACGCGAATGGCACACAAAGAACAACACCGCAAGCAGCAACAATACCCCACCCTGCACCACTTGGTGATTGGGCAGCAGAAGCCACTTCAAGCCTCGGGCATAGAGTAGGCCCACATAGTCGACGCCTGTGTTGTGGGTGTTGAGGATAGCAGCCATGTCGCCATACAAATCAAACGGGTGGGCAAAACTTAAGTTCATCGCCGGCAATGCAAACAAGATTACCCCACTGGCAAGTGCCACAGCCATGTTTCGCCACGGCTTGGGATACATGAGCAACATGGCCAACTGGATGCCACCATATATCTTGGTGCATGCCGAAAGCATGATGAGCACCGCTGCCCAATGCCCTTTGCCGCGCTCCATCAGGGAGAAAGAAAACAAAAACAGGTAGCACACCACAATGTTGTACTGGTAGCAAAAGACGGCTTGCAGGAGTATGGGAAGCAAAAAGAGGAATATGCGGTGCTTATACTCATCAAACCTGCTTGGCAACGTCTTTATCGCCAAGGCGAAAAGGCTATAGTTGCCCAAATTCCACACAAACGGCCCAAGCCACCACGGCAAGAGCAGCACCGGCGCATACACGACACAGAATGTCGGAGGATAAAGGAAATAGCGGCCGTGAGCGGCCACAAATTCCATTGTATACGGCGTGATGCCCTCCCAAAACAGGCGGGTGGCATCAGAATATACCTGATAGTTGGCATCACGTCCACGCGACACCTCAAGCACAGTAGCGACTATGGCGATAAGCATGCCAAGCCAAAACACACATTTTGGATTCTTCCAAAACGCCAAGAATTTTCGGGTAATCATACTTTCTCGTTATCTTTTAACGGTGTTGCGGAGTCTTCGGCCAGCCGGGTCAGCGACAAAGCGTCGGTCTCAACCTCGGTCGCGACATATACAGGACGGTTTTTCGACTCATTGAAGATTTTTCCCAGATACTCACCTATGATGCCCAGCGACATCAGCTGAACTCCTCCCAGAAACAGTATCACGGTCATCAGCGTCGGGTAGCCCTGCACGGGGTCGCCATACACCCACGTGTTTACGAGCGTGTAGCACATAAACACGAATGCCGACAAAGAGACCACAAGCCCCAGAAAAGCCGACCACTTCAGCGGAGCCACAGTGAACGACGTGATGCCGTCGGCGGCAAGATGGAGCAGATTGCCCACACTCATGTGCGACTCGCCCCCCACACGGTCTTGGGTCTCAAAATCCACACCGCATTTCTTGAATCCTATCCAGGCATACATTCCCTTGGTGTAGCGCTCACTCTCACGCAACTGTCTGAGCACGGCAACACACGACTTGTCGAGCAGACGAAAATCACCCACATTGGGCATTATATCATAACGGGTTGACTTCTGCAGCAATTTGTAGAACAGCAATGACAGTTGCTTCCTCAACCAGGACTCTTTGCCTCGCGCCAAGCGTCGGCCATACACATCCTGATAGCCCTCTTCCCATTTCTCAAGCATCTGCGGCACCACATGTGGCGGGTGCTGCAAGTCGGCATCCATAATTACGGTACAGTCTCCCGAGGCATGGTCAAATCCAGCCAGCATTGCCCTTTCCTTGCCGAAGTTGCGCGACAAATTGACGTAGCCCACCCGATGATCTCGCTCACGCAACGACTTTATTATATCGATGGTGTTGTCCTTGCTTCCGTCGTTGACCATCAATATTTCCCAGTCATAGCCGTGATTGCTGTCCATAAGGGTCTTGAGGGCTTCGTAAAGAGGTCCGAGAGACTCCTGCTCGTTGTAGCACGGCACAAGTATCGTTACCTTTTTTTTTCGTTTCTGTTGAGTCATATTGCGATAGATGTCTATTGTGCAACCTTATCAGAGGCTGTCAGTTCGGTAATCTTGCGTAAGGCAAACGGCGTGTAGGTGACAAACTCCGCGCCAGTCGTCTTGAGCATCTTAATGAGCTTGTCAAGACGGCCGAGCAACTCGTCGCCGCTGTTCATCCTAATAATGCCCTGCAGTTTCCATTCAGGATGCTCCTTGAGCCTGTAGAACTCCCAAGGGTGCATATAGGTGGTGAAATAGCCGTCGTGCTTGAGTGTCAGCCGTATCATGCGGTGGTATAGGCGCAGCGGCAACACGTGGTTAGCCAACCAAAACAGCGGAAAGCGTATGACCGGTGTCACCGAGGCCGGAATCTGCAACACTCCGTCGCACATAAAGCAGGTGCGCGGCATGTTAAGGTGCATATAGCGCCCAGGTATAAAAGCAGGATTGAGCGAAGAGTTATAGACCATCCCCGACTCTTTTATCCTATCGTTTGAGACGGCAAACATGCGTGGCTGGCGATATCCGTGCACTTCTACTCCGGTCAGACGCTCAATTATTTCCTTCGACTGCTCCACATCGGTCTCACAAGGCGCGAAATGGTCTACTCCATGGCAGGCCACCTCATGCCCCTCGTCGATGATGCGCCGCATCACGTCGGGAGCGTTTTGGGCAAAGTTGGCCGTGCAGAAGAAAGTGGCTTTCACGCCGTTATCCTTCAGGCAGTCAAGGATGCGGTTGGTGCCATACACCGACACCCTCATCCCCTCATCCAAAGAGAATTCCACCCCATGCTCACGCGGCACGTCAAATTCTTCAGTATCAAAACTTAAAAGTACATATTCCATACAGTGTTCCTAACCTTTCAAGTCCACAATTCAACTCATAATTGTTCTCATAGACCTTGAGCAACGACATGTTCTCAAGACTGGCCTTGCCGGATTCCGTCTCGTGCCGCAGCGTTGCTGATTCAAACAAAAGCGACCGACCGGCTCGGCACGACAAAAGTAGTAATAAAATCGGAAAGGCTCACACTTTTTGTTAAGGTTTGCAAAAGGTCACTGAGTGAATTGCACGAGTGTGGGGACATCAACCATTAAAGGCAGTCGCCACACATTGCCGTAGAGTCCAATAACAAGTGCAAAATTAGGTAAAATGTCAATATTGCCCTTAATAATGGCTAATGCTTGTTTTTTATCTTTTTTAACGCTAAAAATTTGGTATTCTCAAGCCATTGGTGTAATCTTGCGGCGCTTTTAAAAAGGAGAGTAGCTCTTTTATGTATCAAGAGACGGTTTAAGTACCGAACCAACCGAGCCTTGCAGACAAGCGGGCCACGGTGGTAAGATAGATACGAATTAAGGATTGAGTAAGAATCGTTTAATTAAAAATATCTTTATGGAATATCCACAGTTACATTTATTGGATGGTACGCAGATACCATGTTTCCCCAAGTTTAGGGCAGAGGAGCCTGTTGACAACCAGATTGGTTTTGACACCACGGGCGAATATCTTCAGATAGGAAGACGCAAGCCTGTGATGACACCATCAGAGGAGAATGCCGAGTTGCAGGCTCAGCAGAAGCTCTTTTTCGACCACGCCTTCTTCTTTCTTGCCAACAAGGACCGCATCTTTGGCGACAGCCGGATGTTCTTGGCTCCCGTTCCCATCCAGAGCGGACTGGCCTACACGGGCACCAGCGGATTCCGCAACCCCACGCTGGGGGTGTATCTTGAGTTTTGGGAGAACTGCCCTCAAGCCACCAGCGCCGACCAAGAGGGCAGATTGCGCCTGGTGCAAAGACTTTCCGGTTCTCCGCTATCGGGATCTAACTGTTGCGGCGTAGTCTATGAAGACGGAACGACGGAATGCCTAAGCCTCCCTCGTTTCATAGATTTGTGGAGCACGTTTACGAAGATCAACTGCCGATACGACGAGGAGAAGGCTACGTCAGAGAGTTATTCCTTGCAGCAGGTGGTTGACATCCTGGAAACGGGAGCGGAAGCTGAGACTTGTAACCTGAGCGAGGTGTATGCGGCCTACTACAAGAGGGAGGCCGATTACTGGAAGAGCAGATGCTCGTCCTCAGAAGAAACCTGCGAGCAACTGCGCAAGGATCTCCGCTGGAGCAAGATGAATGCCGTGCGCCAGCAGCTGGCTGATCTTGTAGCCGAGGTAGACCGTCGGCAAGCGGAGATAGATGCCATGGCGGAAGAAATAAGGAGTATCCGTCGCGATAGGCTGAGTCAGCTTCATGCCAACGAGATGACTCCTGCGGAATACCAGCGTTGGTGGATGTCGTTTCCGCCACGGAAGGAGAAGGACAATGCGATAAACAAGCGGCGACATCTAATAGACGATACGTTGGGAACGCTCTTCCCCAACGACCATTTTGCGATGTCTATGCAAGAGGTAAGAGAGTTCTTGGCAGAAGGAGGAAAGTAACCTCATTTACGAGGATAACCCACTTCAAAACGGCGATGGATGTCAAAGTAGATGCGTTCGATTCCGAACGGATTCTCCTTAAACCCCAGGCAGTCATAGGTATCGCAGCAGAGTTTTTGCTTAGCCACTTCCAGCATATCGTAGGGAGAAACTCTGCTGAGATACTCGTACTCCTGTCCGACAGCGATGACGCATAACGCAGTGTTAATAGTCTTGCCGTCGCCCGTGCTGTCTATGGCTTTCAAGATGCATCTTTCCTGCACGGTATCTACGGAATACTTGTCATCCGGCGAGATAATCTCATCGGGGATAGCTTCATCGTAGTTGTCCCTCCAATAGTCCATGCTCATTTCGTCGGGGAAGATGCCTTTGGCATATTCGTCGGTATAGGTATATCCGTAGATATATGCCCTCAAGTCTTCTATACTTATGCTCTCTGGCGATGTATGCAGCATTTCTCCTACAGGCTTGTCATATTTGCCGGAATACTCGGCAAACTCCACCTTTCTGAATTGCTTGTTTGCACTATTTGTTTCCATAAAACGTCTTTTCTTGTCTAATTGTAAATTCCTATCGGTCATTTTTCCAGGTCATACCAGCTGCCGAAGCAGGCCTCCTCTTCATCTGTCGTGAACTTCCCGTCGCCATCAATCCACCCTTGCTGCCCGTTCTTCCAAACCTGGAGATATTCCTCGGAAGCATATCTCACCTTGTCATAGATGGGCTCCGCGTAGCTGTCGTCCCAGCAGAAGCCAAACTTTCCATCTTTCTCAACGGGAACACAACTGTCTGCGTCATGGGTGTCGTAGATTTCGTCCAAATCGATTGGTGTGAGTTCGTGTCCGTCATATCCGTCAAGAAGCCCCTTCTTTCCCTTATCTATGGCAACGAAATAGGCGATATTCGTGCCGAAGTACCTGTATATGAGGTCATATCCCCTTGCCACCATCTTCTTGTCCTTGATATGATATAGGTGATACTTTCCGTCTTGCACCACTGGAATGAGCGCAATGCGGTCGAAACAAGTGTATCGCTCAGGAATATCGTCAAACATGGGTTCTACCAAGACCTTGCCACACGCGTCTTTTAGTCCCACCTTGCCACGACTATCCGTGACGATGATGTCGCGCATATCCAAATGCATCTGTTCAAAACGCTTTTCTTCACGGCAATAGTGTTCCACCTCCTCGGCGGTGTGTTCTCTGTCGAGCAGCCAAGGTGTGCCCCCATACCGGCATTCCCTGATTTTTCTCGCCTCAACAAAGGCTTTGGCGGTCTCCGTGTCGGGCCGGACACATTCCACGTAATGCGGTTTGTCTCCCCCATACACCCAGTCGTGCCACATACGATACAGGTACATCTCGTTTGCACGTCCCGAGCACTGTACCCCAAGGACGTGATGCACTTCTTTCTTCATCATTTCACTTGTTTTAGAGTTATGAATATCATTTGCATGTTAGAAAAACCGCAAAATTCGCTGTATGATTTTGACGGCCTCAAGCGCCATCAGTCCTACGTTCATCACAATACATGGAATGGGAAGGATGATTTTCACCTTTTCATTCACGGGGCGCCGAAACGCCATCTCATACAAGAAGTAAAGGCAATTCGCTCCGTCTAAAAGAGGTATTGGCAGCAGATTGAACAGAAACAGAATCAAGTTGGGTCGGCCATGTCCCTGAATGCATATAAGCAAAATTGCCGTACCGATGGGAAGTGCGCCACAATGGCTTCATACCGTTTCTTCGCTGGCTTAGGAGCGTTTGCCGATTTGCTGGCAGAAAAAGAGTTAGGGAGATATTGCTCGGCCACATCGCATTGGACTTCTCCGAAATGAGACATCATGCGCTCAGCAGCACTCTTCATCACAACGGTATTGTGGAAACACCTACTTGGCAAGACACTTCTAACGCAAAAGGACAGGCAGGTATGGGCCACGAGTAAATTCACGGTCACTCCGGCTATGTACACTACGAAGCGCTTCCACGGCTTTTGTGCCGTGAAGTTCCATTTGGGTTGCTAGCCATCCTCCGCCATGCCAAACCTTACATATCCTCCAAGGGGAGCCAGTCCGAGCGATACTCCGTGGCGAAGCGCTTGCCGGTGCTAAACGAATGGAATCCCCAGTCGAAGAAAATGTAAAATCGCGTCACAAGAATCCCGAAGCATTTGGCCGCTGCGAAATGCCCGAGCTCATGCAAGACGATAGATATGAAAAACAGAATTAAGTTTATGGCAACTTCCAAGTTTTGAATATTTGTCCTTTACCCCCGAACTCGTGGAACCTCACTTTCTTCAAATGAAGTGTGAATGCAGGCAACGAAATCGAATTCACAAGTTTTACTACCTGTGCCATACCAACATTGGTGTCAAGGATTTCCCCAAGCGTCACATGGAAAAGAAAGCCTGAATGCATCACGGCACCCTTCCGTTTTAACGATTCGCGTATGTCGCCTACCAACTGCCGAAACTCCTCTGGTACGTCACTTGTCTTTAGATTAACAACATACTTTGTTCCCGATTGCGCAAGAAACACATTCAGTTCGTCAAACTTAATCATCGGTGCCGAGACCCTATATAGATGGGACGACACGGCATCAATGATCGAATCCACGTCTGGTGTTTCGTTCAGGAAAGCCAGCGTGAGATGGAAGTTACATTTCTTCCATTCCACTTCAATCCCTGCATCACTGAATATTCGGCGCAACTGTGTGAGCCATTTGGCACTACTGCGCAAAGGCGCCACTATCTCAATATAACTTTTCATTCCTTTGTACGTTTTGTCTTTTGAATATGCACCCATACACACCGGCTACAAGGTCGCCGATGATGGCAAAGGGCAACGCTATGAGATTCACTGCAAAGCAACTGTTGCCAACTGCCGAATTCATTTTCTTCCGGGCTTTGGGGATCCTCAACTTGCAACGGTTGGGTGCGTCACCGCCGAAAGGCAGATTAACGGCTTTGTTGAGAAGTGGCACGTTTTCCGTCTTGATGGTATAGGTGCCAGCGGTGAACTCATCATAGATGGTTCCGCCCTTCACAAAAAACGCCGTCTGTGAAGGATGCACAACAAGTTGTGTACCTATACGCAAGTCTTCGGAGGGGAATTTGTTGACAAACTCCCCATCCATGATATCACATTTTACTACGTCTATAAGTGCCATAATTACTTGTTCGTGTTATACTTGATTGTCATTGTTGGCCATGGTGCTCATCGCCATAGCCAGACCACCTCTCGGCATCAATCATTCCCTTGCTGCCGAGGAAGGAGACAGAGCGAGAGGCTGTCTCGCAGGCCTTCATCAGGCACTCGCGGACATCATCCGCCGTCATCTTCGAGACGGAAAGGAGATTCCTCTCGCACAGGCAGGCGATAAACTGCGAGGTGGTCCAGTCGCCGGCACCCTCAGCGTCCACGACCTTATCGTTAGGCACAGGTGCCAACTTCTGCCATCCCTCTCCACGGAGATTGAACTCCAGACCATCGGCTCCCAAGGTGCGGATGAAGAGCTTGTCGGGATATTGTTCAGCAAAAGTCAAGTCCGTCACTTTTTCATGACTGAACTTGACGATGTCGCTAACCTCCACACCTTTGATGAAGTTTTTCAGATCCTTGGCGGTCTCAGGCTCGAAATACACCAAGGTGCCCTTCTTGTGCAATTCTTTGGCTAGATAGCGCAGACCCATTCCCGAGGCATCGAAGAAATACACGTCGGGCACGAAGTCCAAAGCCTCCATGAACAATGGAGCCTCATCCCTGCCACGCATGAACTTGCGCTTGGGGAACATACTCCCAGGCGACGTGCTACGGAAAGTAATGGTGGGTCTGCCAGTTGCCTTGTTAAGCTTGTGTGTGCAGCGCAACAACGTGGTACCTCCCTTGTCGCTGTTCTTCACGAAACGCACGTCGGCCCCATAGTGTGCCATGTCTTCCTTTATCATGAACCCTTGCTCCGAGTTGTCGAAATGGGCGATGGGGAAGGTATGCACACCAAGATAGGCGAGCATGCAACTGACATTGCCACACGTGTTGCCCACGGTCTCAGTGACGATGGTCTCCGTGAACTTGTTGTTCTTCCCGACGACAAATCCATTGGGATAGTCACGAGTCACGATGGTATCGAGGGCAAAGTTGCCACTCAGCAAACATGTTTTCTTCATTTCCTTCCTATTATAATGTTGACGTTTCTACTTCCGCAATCTTGGCAATGTTATTTACCTCATGCGCCTCCATTATACAAACAAACTTTCAAAAATCAAGAAAAAACTAATTTAATCGTAATTTTTTAGAAGGGGGCTATCTCTGCAACCCCTTGATCAAGTCAAGAATGTCGTCGGGGAGATGATATTCCAGCTTGCCGTTGTCGCGCAGCTCCATCAGAAGCTTGCCCAGGACATTGGGACCCCGGAACACGCCATTCACTTGGCTTGCACCCCAGAGAGGTTCCTTACCGTGAAGGTGCTTTGTCTCGTCTTCCACGATGTAGAGGTCCTTGCTGCGCTCCAGTTCGTCGCGGAATTTCTTGCATTGCTCATACTTCTTCTGCAAGCAAAACTTCATGGCATCCATGATAATGTCCTGCCAGTCGGTGCGCCATTCCTGTCCATGCTCCTTCAGAATCTTCGCCATCTGTCGCTTGAAACAGATGCCACAAGGCTTGGCGTCGACCAACCGAAGGCATTCGAGATCTACTATCTTCATCTCCTGGAACAGTCGCTCGGTGCAGTCGAAGCCCACGCCCTCTACTGTCACCATCGGTTCCCTCTTTCCAGCCTTGGCATCGTACTTGTAGAAGTTGCCGAAGATGCCCCATTCATCTGAAGTCTTGCCGATGGCGGCA
>CAVIEK010000205.1:0-2066 GCA_963641805.1 Bacteroides fragilis | reverse complement strand
GTGTCAGGCAGCTGCCTCACCACATCCTCGGGTCCCAGTTTCTTGTCGGTGGGGTCGAAGCACCTGAAGCACATGATTTCTTTGCCGCGCCTCGTCAGCGTGTATTTCATGATCCATTTGTGGTTGTCACATTTCCATAAGTATACCGTTGAACTCGACGGCACCACTTTGCGCACCAGCTTCTCAATGTCGTCGTCGTCGTAGGTGGGGCGGTCGGCTGCTTCGGCTGAGTCTCTGCTTGCCTGGATAAGCATTTCGTTAAGCTTTTGTTCCGTGGCTATTCTCTGATCCCTTTCTGCCCGTAGCGAGTCTATGCGCTCCCTCTCTTTCTCGTTAGCGTCGTGATTGTTTTTCAGGCTGATGCCACCTATCGTCAATACGATGGCCGTTATGCCGCACACAATGGCGACATCCCACCTGCGCGGTGTTTTTTCTTCGGGTAATACGTTCATGATAAAATGGTGTGTTGAAATGTTATTTGATGCAAAAGTTGTGTCTAAGGCACGGTTGTGACCATGTCGGCAAAGCGCTTGTTGCTCCACACTGTCATGCGCCCCTCGGCATCGGCACTCACTATCATCACGCCGAGCGAGTTGTTGCGCTCCATGGCAGCTTTCACACGCTTTGTGCCCATCACCATGCAGGCGGTGGCCCAGGCGTCGGCAGTGGCGCAGTCGTCAGCCACGATGGTGGCGCTCAGCAGGTCGCTGCTCTCGCTGTGCCCGGTGGTGGGGTTGAGGATGTGTGCCACTTTGTGGCCGTCGACCATCTTGAACTTGCGGTAGTTGCCACTTGTGGCAACGCCGCCTGAGTCGATGGTGATCACAAGGGCCGACTCGTGGCTCACTATGGAGTCCTGGTCGATGGGCATGTCGACCGACACCTTCCAGCGCTCGCCGCGGCTGTTCACGCCTCGGGCGGCAATCTCACCGCCAATCTCCACCATGTAATTGTTCACTCCGTTGCGGGTGAGCATGCGTCCTATCTCATCACATGCATAGCCTTTGGCAATGCTGCTGAAGTCAAATTGAGTGCGCTTGTCGCTCTTCACTATGCGGCCGCGCTCAAGGCTGGTCTTGTCCATGCCCACAAATGCCAGCATGCTGTCGATTTGCACGTCGGTGGGCAGCCGGCCGTTCTTGTAGCCGAATCCCCATGCGTTGACCAGCGGCATCACCGTGGGATCGTAGAGGTGTCCGCTTTTCTCATACACTCTGCGGGCCGTGGCATAAAGCAAGGCTATGTGGCTGTCGGCCGAGTCTGTGGCGTTGGCGTTGATGGCGCTAAGCCTTGAACTTTTGTTGAATACAGAGGCGCTGCGGTCGATGCGATTGAATATTTGCTGTATCGAGTCGTTGAGGTCGTGCTTGCCCTCATAGGTGATATGGTATTCGGTGGTCCACACCACACCGCTTGCGGCATAGAACCGTTTGCGGTCGCGGGCAAAGAACATTACAACCATGCCGCATAGCAGGGCCAGCAGCACCGCGTGGTATCGTCGGGATTTGATCACTTTGTCGTTCATGTGGTATTTTGTTTTTTTGTGGGACAAGTGCCGGTGCTGGCACATTGTCACTGTGCAAAGATAAGCAATTTGGCCATGGTCTGCAATGCGGCAATAAAAAAGGTGCGCAACCACGCTGGCGCGCACCTTATGGGGCAAATCGCTCTTGTGTGGGCGACTGTGTGTTACCTGATGTTGTTTGTGTATTTCACATCCACTTTGTCGGCTGCCTCAAACGACACATTTGCGCTATAGTACTTGTTGTTGAAGCCAGCGACATCTGTCTCCGATAAATTTGGCCAGTCAAGGTCGCCGCTGTATTCAAAAGAGTGCTCTTGTACGTTGTGTACCGACCACATGTTGCTATTGTCGTTGCTGATGGCCTCGTCAACCCAGAGGCAGAAACTTGATGGCTGTGCGGTTTTGGCATCGAAGCCGCTCTTGAATTTGGCACTAACCGTAACCTTTTGAGTGGCAGGGAAGGTGGTGTATTTCTGAGTCACTGTATAGGTGCGCACATCTTCTTGCTTGAAGGTGCCTTTGGTAGTGTTGTTTGCTGTCA
>CAVIEK010000204.1:0-2253 GCA_963641805.1 Bacteroides fragilis | reverse complement strand
ATATAATATTTTTTAATTTCGTTAACCCAAATAAGTAAAATCTTTATTTTGTGCACGTATTTTCAACAGCATCTACTATTCATCAGCACTTGCAAGAACAGCCGCCACCACACACCCTCAAAAATGAGCTGGCTGCGGAGCGGATAGGAACCACCCCACAGCCAGCGCTGTAATTTTAATGCCGCCTATGTTTCAGGCGGACTTATGACCTAACGTCATCTGACAACCACCTTGGTGGCCCGCCCATCGACAGTAACCACATAAATGCCGGCTGGCACTGACACTGAGAGCAGAGCAGGTGCAGAAACGGCACTTTCTACCACCTGGCCGTTAACTGCGACCACGGTTACTTTGGCGCCTTCGGCATTGGCAACGGTAATCACACCCTTTGCGGCACGCACTGTGGCCACTTGCAGGGCCGATTGGCTCACTCCTGTGGTATTGGCTGTCACATCAAGCTTGTAACAATAGAGATAGAGGGTACCTGGGTCAGACACGGCATGGATGCCCACAAAGTAATCACCATTGGCAGTGGGGGTAAAGTCGCCACTGAGGTCGACCGGCGAGCGATATCCGCCTTCGATTGAGGTGGGCTCGATAACGGTTGTGGTCATCGCATCAGCGGTAGCGTTGAGTCCCACCTTCACCTCGGCTTTCTCGGTATAGGGATCCATGGCGTTGGCAAACTGGGCGGCAACTGTATAGGTGACACCTGCCTTCATGCTGATGGGCGGTGCAATCAACCAGTCGTCGGCAGCCACACTGTTGCTGTACAGATAGCGTGCGCCACGCGAGTCCTTCATCCAAGTTGAGCCGTCGCCATTGGCATCAACGATGGTATAAAGGCTGAAATCACCATCAGAGAACGTCTTGCTGTAGGGCACCTGTAGGGCTGTACCCAATATCACATTGTTAGACTTTGCCGGGTCGGTTTTATAGGTGCCGTCGACAGCCACCACCTCATAGTAGTAGCTGCCCAGATTGGTAACCACATGGGTATCGGTGCACACAGTATCCTTCACACCGGTTGCGACAGCAACCGAGTCGGGATAGCGCACCACATTGTAAGTCACTACCGAGGGGTCAAACTGTGCGCCGTGCGCACCAGTAGTAACCGCATTCCACTTCACCTGAGCTCCATCGGCGCTTCGCTCTGCCGAAACCGACGACACTGCCGAAGGCACATCGACTCCGAAATACTGGGTGCAGATATATTCCGGGCCTGCTCCTGCCGCATTCTTGGCTCGCGCCGACACATTGTGGTCGCCACGTTCGACAGCAAGGTCAAGTGTGACTTTGCCGCCAGCTGCCGCAGTGCCAGTAGCCTTTACCACACCGTCGACGAGCACCTCATAGTCGAGGTTGCCGGTTATTGCCTCACCGCCATATGTGGCAGCAGGCAACGTGAACGCCACTGTGCCTGTAAGCGATGTGCCGGCATAGCTGATGGTCATCTCAGAGGGAATCTCGGGCACGGCTGCCGCATAGACGGGTGTCTTGGTGCACACACCCACAAACTCTTTCCCGCCAGTGGCCCACTGCGAGTAGCGTGTTGCCTTGCCGGTGGCCAGGTCGACTGTATAGATTCCGCTTTCATCATCGTTGTCGTTGAAGGCGAACCAATAGAACTGCTTGGTGCCATAGTCGAATGTGGCATCCTGCAGGTATTTGGGGCTGAATCCGGTTGCACCTATGATAGTAATGGCTCCATCGGCAGCAGAAATCTTGCCGAAGTCACCGCTGTCGTTCACGAAATAGAGCGTTCCCTTCTCGTCGCTTGCCAAAGCGTTAAACGAGTGGTCGAGGAATGCGATGGTGTCACAGTCGGCGGTTTTGGGATTGATGGTTCCGAAGTAGAACTTCTCGCGTTCCTCGCTATAGAAGCTACCATAGATTTTCTTGTCGACTGGATTATAGGTGAGCGAAGTGGCTATCGATGAGTGGGATGCCGTCACCTGATTAGTGCGTTGCCATGTGGTGGGATTGTAGGAATTGAGGTAGCAAGTGTATACATTGCCGTAACGGGTGGTATACTCAACCGCAAAATATGCGGTGTCGGCCAGACAGGCACCACCATTGGCCTTGGTCACCTGCGATGCCACCTGCGATACGGTCGCACTGGGTTTGAACACTGTGGAATAGATGCCTGTTGTGGCATTTCCGGCAACCGACTGATCGTAGATCATGTTGCCGTAGAAGGTGACGTTACTGCCATTGACGTTGGCGGCATTGCCTGTGGCCATAGCTGTTGAG
>CAVIEK010000203.1:0-2268 GCA_963641805.1 Bacteroides fragilis | reverse complement strand
CAATTCTGTCGAAGAATGTGTCGATTAACTACAATGGTTACAAAATCAACATTATAGACACCCCCGGACACTCCGACTTCGGCGGAGAGGTTGAGCGTGTGCTCAATATGGCCGACGGATGTCTGCTGCTTGTAGATGCCTTTGAGGGTCCTATGCCTCAAACACGATTCGTGCTTCAGAAGGCTTTGCAGATTGGATTGAAGCCAATTGTTGTGATCAACAAGGTGGACAAGCCCAATTGCCGTCCCGACGAGGTGCAGGAGCAAGTGTTTGAGCTGATGTGCAATCTCGACGCCAACGAAGACCAACTTGATTTCCCCACCTATTTCGGTTCGGCGAAAAACGGCTGGATGAGCGAGGATTGGCAACAACCCACCGACAATATCAACGCAGTGCTCGACGGTATCATTAAATACATTCCCGAGCCCAAACATATCGACGGCGATGCCCAAATGCTCATCACCTCGCTCGACTACAGCTCTTATGTGGGACGTATTGCAGTGGGACGTGTGCATCGCGGCATGTTGCGCGACGGCATGGAAATAGGCTTGTGCAAGAAAGACGGCACAGTGCAGCGACAACGCATCAAGGAACTCCGCACCTTTGAAGGCATGGGACAGAAACATGTCGAAGAGGTGGAAAGCGGTGATATCTGCGCCATCATAGGTCTTGTGGACTTTGAGATTGGCGACACAGTGGCCGATTTTGCAAATCCAGAGCAGCTGCCACGCATTGCAATCGACGAGCCCACCATGTCGATGCTCTTTACCATCAATGACTCTCCGTTCTTTGGCAAAGACGGTAAGTATGTGACTTCGCGTCACCTTCACGACCGCCTGCAGCACGAGCTTCAAAAGAATCTTGCACTGCGTGTGGAACGTACCGACAACGACGACGCCTGGCTCGTGTATGGCCGCGGTGTGCTGCATCTCTCGGTGCTCATTGAGGAGATGCGCCGTGAGGGTTATGAGCTTCAGGTGGGACAGCCCCAAGTCATTGTCAAGGAGATTGACGGAGTGAAGTGCGAGCCTTTCGAGAACCTGACGATTAATGTGCCTGAAGAGTACTCGAGTAAAATGATTGATATGGTCACCCGGCGCAAGGGTGAGATGACATCGATGGAAACACAAAACGACCGGGTGCATATGGAATTCAAGATACCGTCGCGAGGCATCATAGGATTGCGCACCAACGTGCTCACCGCATCGGCCGGCGAGGCCATCATGGCACACCGTTTCCTCGACTATGAGCCATGGAAGGGTGAGATAGTGCGTCGCAGTAACGGCTCACTCATCGCCATGGAGACAGGCACCGCCTATGCCTATGCCATCGACAAGCTGCAAGACCGCGGCAAATTCTTCATCTTCCCGCAGGAGGATGTGTATGCCGGTCAGGTTGTGGGTGAGCACACTAAGGAAAAGGATCTGGTGGTGAACGTGACAAAGTCGAAGAAACTCACCAATATGCGCGCCAGTGGCGCCGACGACAAGGTGAAAATTGTGCCTCCGTTGGTGTTCAGTCTTGAAGAGGCCCTTGAATACATCAAGGCCGACGAGTATGTGGAGATAACTCCAAGTCATTTGCGCATGCGCAAGATCATTCTCGACGAGAATGAGCGCAAGCGTCAGGCTAAGGCCAACGGCACCGAAGAATAAGTCATCAAGATATTTCAGTTAGATAATGAGGCATGTTCCCTATGAGGGACGTGCCTCATTTTGCTTACCGCCATACAGGTTCCCAATGGGGACTGTGCAATTATGGACATAAAAAAGCACCGCGAAATCACTTCGCAATGCCCTAGGAAAAAATAGTATGAATAAAAAATCTGGTACTAAAGGTCAACCATTTTCGTATAACTAATCAATCGTTTTTTCAATCGTTGCCTTAGGGTAGAACCTATATCATTGCGATCCTCCTATGCGGCATTGATTTTAGCCTTTATATCAACCCTTGACAGCGGAACCAATAATGCGTGATTATTGTTATGCCGGTGAGGTTGCATTTATATATATGTGGAATGCTTTTGTGTGGCAAAGAGAAGTTAACAAACTTGCTATGCCCTTTTTTACGAATATTGTGAATAAAAAAATACGCCAACATGCCAGCGATTTGTCTTTCATCCTTCAATTGCAATAGGGGGCTACTCCCACAAATAAGCATTTTACCATTTCCCTTTTAAAAACAAAGTTATTAAAAACTTTGCTGCTAAATGTTTGTTACTCCAATCTTTTCACTTCTTGACACTCGAATGGGGCCAAGCTATATAGG
>CAVIEK010000202.1:0-2275 GCA_963641805.1 Bacteroides fragilis | reverse complement strand
GGATTTCCTTGGCCAGTTCATCCAACTTCCGTTCACGGACCTCCCTGTCGGCCTTCCTTTTACAGGCGACCTTGGAACAGGCGGAAGAGCAATACACGGAGTCAATCGTCTTGATGCGGAACACGGTGCCGCATATAGGGCATTTTCTCCTGATTTCGTACTTCATTGCGGGCATAGGCGATGGTTCGTTTATGGGCTCTACTTTTGTTTTTAAATCACGTCTACTTATTTTTTACGTTCACTTTATGATGCAAAAGTACGATAATTATCACGAAAAACCGACAAGCACCGAAAGATTTATAAAAACAAAAATCCCGCATAACTCATTGAGTTACACGGGATAGTTATGTATGGTTATGTTTTGTCTATCTTAGACTACTTGACCTCCTCATAGTTGACACGTTGTTTGTTTTTTTTGAGTTATCAGTTGATTTTCCGCACATAAAATAAGTGAAAAAAATCGACTTTACGGCCGACACGCAATCAGCAAACCACCACAATTGCCAAGTGAGAACTTTTTTTACCCTCGGCGCATTGTGCTTTTGACAAAAGCCCGTTTTTTTGCTGTTTCAGCAATTGTGCGCCTTCTACAAAAGCGCTGTGGCCGGACACCGCCTCACGGGTTTCCGGCCACATTTCCATATAGATATCGTTGACGATATCCGTCTTGCGTAAACGTCACTAACTGCACTGGAGTTTGCGCCACTTTGCAGGCGAGCAGCCCTCCCTCTCCTTGAAGGCTTTTATGAAATGACTTTGCGAGAGGAAGCCCGATTGCTCTGACACCACAGCAAGTTTCTGCTCCGGAAATTGCAGCATCTGGCGCTTTGCGTAGTTCACCCGCAAGTTGGTGATCCAGCCGCGATATGTGGTGCTCAACTCTGCATTGATATAGGCCGATAGGTAGGTGCGGTTGGTGTGGAGTGCATCGGCAAGCTCTTTTATGGTAATGTGCGGCTGAGTGAATCCCTCCTGTGCAACCCAGTCGCTGATTCTTTGTGCTATTTCAGCAAAATATGCGGGTGCGTCACTGGTCTCGGCCAATTGAGATGCCGACCCGTCGTCGCCCGCAAGTGTGACGAGCTCACTGTCGAAAGCGCATTGCACTTGCTCATAAAAGAGCAGATAGTTGATGTAACAGCAAAACAGATATATGTAGAATGGCACCGACGAAAGTATCCACAAATACACATAACTGTCAGGCAAAAATGTGAGCAGCCCACACCCCACGCCAAAGACAACCGCCCAATAGGTGAATACCGAAAGCCACTTGATGTAGCCCCCCGATGTTGTCGGAATGTGTGTCGTCGAAAAGGCGCACCGCCTTATGATATGACTTGAGTATCCAGCAAGTGAGCACGAGACCGTATGAAATCAGCCATGCCGCAAGCACGGCAAGTCCCACACGCTGCCACGGGCCTTCTTGCGGCAGAGCCGACACCAAGCTTGAAATGGCTGTGAACGCCAGCCACATCACTATGTTGGCCACCCACAGCCTGTGCGTGACTGAATACTTGTCGAGCAGTAAAGTCAGGGCCGAGGCAAACAGCCAATAGCACAGGAAGTAGGTCGACAGATTCATCAGAATGGCTGCATTTGCATTGACAAACCTTAGCCCCAAAAAGAAGTGCACCATATAATTGGCGGCCAGCAACAGCAAGGCAGCCCCCATGGTGCGGCGTGAGCGCAGGTAGTTGTCAAATATCTCCTGGTCAGGGGTTTTGGCGAAGAGAAAATACATGCCGAAAAACAACATCAGTGGCAATGCCACACACAACGAATAGCTGTATAGCTGATAATCTACCATATAAAAAAGGCTGAAATGATTAGTTTCTTTATTCTGTAACTTTTGCCGCCACTTCAGTTGCACCGTTTGTTGACACATCTCTATAGATGCCCATGGCGTATGCTCTTTGTGATGGGCAAGGGCGACTTGTGGTTTTAGTCGAACATTGCAAAGGTAGCACTTAATGCAGATATGTCAAAACATCACGCATCAGTCCAAAACCGGATATTAAACCGGCTTCCCCGTTTTGCCAACTCGAAGCCGGGACTCACGCGGCATGTTCTGCTGAAATCCATTTGCGGTGGTTAATTGTAAAAATACATTAATTATAATACCGTGACAATAAAATGTGTTAAATTCCGGCTAAAATCCCCGTAAATATTATGTTGCAAAACATATTCTTGCTATTTTTGCATCGGTTTTCATGGTATTAGTTTTTAAGGTTATGAAATCCACGGGCGTCGTGACGACGGTTATGGAATTCATTGT
>CAVIEK010000201.1:0-2312 GCA_963641805.1 Bacteroides fragilis | reverse complement strand
CCTATAACCTTTTGATCCGTAGTCAAACACTCTATTCAATTGAGCTAATGGGCCAGTATTTTTTTCGTTTTGCGATGCAAAGTTAGCCATTTATTTTATAACAGCAAAGCATTTTCTCGTGTTTTTTCGTGCCGATTTTTTGCCGCAATCTCACGCAATGGGGGCAACAGGCTGAGTGTCAGAAAAGGAAAGGCACCGACTGATCGTAGTTGAGTCGGTTGACGTATTCAAGAAAATATTCATTGACCATACGGGTCTCGGTGTAGTCCTTCATCATCACGTAGCGGCGCTTCAAGTCGGGGTAAGCTTCAAGCAGAGTCTGCAGATAGTCACTGTCAACCTTGTGCACCGTCATTGTTGTGAAGTCGAGATGGTAGAAATGAGCCGGCTTGCCGTTATACATATCGCCCATACCCACGCCGGTGTCAAGCCCGGTGAAGCCGTCGACAAGGATATTGAGCAGCGCGCCGCCAAACGACGGACCGTTGCGCAAGAATTGCACAAAAGCTATTTTGGCCGAGAAATAGAGCGGTACATAGCGCGAGAAATGAGAGCAATCGCCCTTGAAGTTTTGTTTTATCCAATTGCTGTTGATATACCACACCGAATCGCCTTCAGCCACAGCCACCGTCGAGCGCTTGAGCATGTTGCGCGCAACCTTGTCGTCGGTCGAAAAGTCGAAGTCAAACGGTGAGCGTATCTCTACCTCAGGATTAAGTATGACCGTGTCGGCCCGCTGGTCGAAGATTGACTGCCACGAGAGGTAGACGCACAAGGAGTCGGCACAACCGGCCGCCTTGGCGGTCATAACGGTCACAATTGCCGTCAATGCAATGACTAATCTTCTCATCATATAGTAAACCTTTTTAGCTTTGATTGGCATGATGGTTGTCACCCGCGGCTTAGCACGGCCTCGACATCGGCCTCTGTACCATTGAACGCGCCGGTGCGTTCCAGACACAATGTGGCCATTGCGGCGGCGAAACGCCCGGCCTCGTCGTATCCGGCGCCGCGGCTGCGCATGTACAGGTAGCCGGTGGCATAGGTGTCGCCGCATCCGGTAGCATCCACAAGCCGCTTCGGACTGTAGGCGGGGATGCGGTGAAGTTGTCCGTCGGCATAAATCACCGACCCATAGCTGCCCAGCGTCATCAGCACCTCGCGCGGTCCCCAGCCGGCAAGTACGCGACCTGCCGCCTCCAAGTCGCTATAGCCGGTGAGCGACTCTATCTCATGCTCGTTGACCTTGAGCACGTCCACGTATCGCAAAGCCTCCTCCTTGTCGGTCCAGTCGCACGGGCGCACCTGCTCGCCATCCACGTAGCGAAGGAATCCCTGTGCGTCGACGCTTAGGGTTCCACGGCCCGAAAGTGCCTTTATTGTGTCGAGCGAGAAGTCATCGGCAAGCAACGATCCCAAGTGGATGAAACGGGCCTCGATGCCGGCAAGGTTTTGCGTGGTAAACGGGTCGGCTTTGGCCAATACACGCTGGCGGCGGTTGTTCATATTCTCGCCGTAGCTGTTTTCAAAGAACACCGTGCGCCTACTCGGTATCACATCCACATCGATGCCCTGTGCGCGCATCGCTTCTACCGCGCCCATGTCGGCCTCGGCAAGCGATGTCACGAGTTTGTAGCTCACTTTCGGCATGTGGCTGATGCCATAGGAGAAATAGAACGATGTGCCACCGTTGAGCTGCGCGGTCGATGTTGGTGTAATTATCTTGTCGAGCGTAATGTGCCCGATGCAACAAATGTCAGTCATATTGATATGTTGAAATTTCTTCTTTGTGTATTGTGGATTACAATTTGGCAAAGTTAGTCTAAAAACGCACAAAATGCAAATCGGCTCAAAATGGTATCGGTGAAGTGAGCATGCACCGGCAACTGCTGCCACATTTCCCCGGCTATTGTCCACCGCTTGAGTGAAAATGGTTATCTTTGCCGTGGGGAAGCTCATGGAGCGCATGCTCTCGGCCACGGTTAAGCATTGGCTTTACTTCCTTTTCCTTATTTTTCAAAAAAGCACTCTGGACAACACGGGGGCACTAACACATAATTATGAATACAGAATGGGAAAGAATGCAAGACTGCAAGATATATAATGATTTTGACAACGACTTATTCAATCGTCGCGTGGAGGCAAAGAAGCTTTTCCGGGCCTATAACCGTACTGAAGACGATGAGACTCAAAAACGCAACGACATTCTGCGACGACTATTCAAGTCGGTGGGCAAGAATGTGTGGATAGAGCCCGACTTTAGATGCGAATTTGGGAAGAATATCACCATTGGCAATGATGTGTATATCAAT
>CAVIEK010000200.1:0-2375 GCA_963641805.1 Bacteroides fragilis | reverse complement strand
GTGGTAACCCCTATTGAACCTTTTTTCATATCAAGTTATATTTTTAATGTCGTTATGCTTCACACGAGGACAAACAAAAAAAATGCCACAGCTGCAATAGGGTGACATTTTTTCAGTATTTAAATTTATGGAAACGGCCATCAATCCTCGTTGCCGGTTTTCGATTCGGTTACAGTTCGTTTTTCGGACTGCTCATCTACGACAGAAGTTGTAATGTCGTCGCCATCGACATCGAGTAGCAACGTGACATTTTGAGCACCTTCGTTTTTAAGCATCAGTTCCGACAGTGGGTCTTCAACATAAGTCTGGATTGCACGCTTCAACGGCCGGGCGCCATATTGGCTATCATACCCCTTTTTTGCCACAAATTCCTTTGCGGCATCGGTAATATGGAGTTTGTAGCCCAAAGCCTCAATGCGCTTATAGAACGAAGCGAGTTCAATATCGATAATCCTCATGATTGAATCCATGTCGAGAGCCGCGAATGTGATGATGTCATCAATACGGTTCAAGAATTCAGGAGAGAATTTTCTGTTCAGAGCTTTCCTAATCACAGAGTCGCTGCGTTCCTTGGTAATCACCGACGTGTTGAAGCCCACTCCGGCACCAAAGTCCTTCAACTCACGCGTACCCACATTTGAGGTCATTATGATTATTGTGTTCTTAAAGTCGACCTTACGCCCCAGACTGTCGGTGAGATTACCCTCGTCGAGAACCTGCAGAAGCATATTGAACACATCGGGATGAGCCTTCTCCACCTCATCGAGCAAAACGACTGAATATGGGTGACGGCGCACCCTTTCAGTGAGTTGTCCGCCTTCCTCATAGCCCACATATCCCGGAGGCGCACCCACAAGACGCGAAACGGTGAATTTTTCCATATATTCACTCATATCGATTCTTATCAGGGAATCGGCCGTATTGAAAAGGAACTCAGCCAATTTCTTTGCCAGCAAAGTCTTGCCCACACCAGTTGAGCCCAAAAACATAAACGAGCCGATGGGACGGTTGGGATCCTTGAGCCCTACCCTATTTCGCCGTATGGCTTTTGCTATCTTATCGATGGCCTCATCCTGGCCAATCACTTTTCGCTTGAGCTCATCAGACATGCCGAGGAGGCGTAGACCCTCGGCCTGCGCGACACGCTGAACCGGCACGCCGGTCATCATGGCCACAACTTCAGCCACATCGGCGGCATCGACGGTCTCACGCCGTGAATCAAGTTCAGCCTCCCACCTTGCCTTAGCCTCTTCGAGAGAGGCCTGCAGTTTCTCCTGCTGGTCACGGTATCCGGCCGCGCTCTCGAAATTCTGGGCCTGTACCGCACTTATTTTATTGGCCTGCGCTTGTGAAATCAGTTTTTCCAGCTCATCTATTTCCTTGGGAACGACCACCTTCGACACATGCACTCTCGAGCCTGCCTCATCCAAGGCATCAATTGCCTTGTCGGGGAAATAGCGGTCGCTCACATAGCGGTCGGTGAGCTTAACGCATGCCTCGAGAGCCTCATCGGTGTAAACCACGCCGTGGTGCTTCTCATATCCCGATTTTATGTTTTTCAAAATCTCGAGGGTCTCCTCACAGGTCGTGGGGTCGACCATAACTTTTTGGAAACGGCGTTCTAGTGCACCATCCTTCTCAATGTTCTTGCGATACTCATCAAGCGTAGTGGCTCCGATGCACTGAATCTCGCCTCGGGCCAATGCCGGCTTGAGCAAGTTGGCAGCATCCATAGTGCCGCTTGCATTGCCGGCGCCTACAATAGTGTGAATCTCATCAATGAAGAGGATAAGGTCTTTGTTATTAGACGCCTCGTCGATAATGGCTTTGATGCGCTCCTCAAACTGGCCACGATATTTTGTGCCGGCGACCACCGACGCGATGTCGAGCGACACGATGCGCTTGTCGAACAGCACCCTTGATACCTTGCGATCCACTATGCGCAGCGCCAAGCCCTCGATTATGGCCGACTTGCCCACTCCCGGCTCTCCGATGAGCACAGGGTTATTTTTCTTGCGACGGCTGAGTATTTGAGCTAACCGCTCAATCTGTGTTTCGCGCCCCACTACCGGATCGAGTCCGCCTTCGGCAGCTATTTTGGTGATATCGCGGCTGTATTTGTCAATTGTTGGAGTGCCTTTGCCGGATCCTGGTACACTCTTGCGTTGCGATGTGCCACGATTGGTTTCTTTTCCACCATTAGCAGTTTCCGAGTCGTCGTCGAGCATATCACTGTCATCATCGGCAAAATCAGCACCATCCTCGGGCAAGATGATGTTGCTGTCGCTGACCAGACGGTCAACTTTGTCGTAACTTATATCGTTGTCTTTCATTATCTTGTCAATAAAATCGTTATTCCCCCCTTTGAGTATTGC
>CAVIEK010000199.1:0-2420 GCA_963641805.1 Bacteroides fragilis | reverse complement strand
AATCTTTCCCGAATCGGTGGTGGCATCGGGGCGTGGTGTGGTCGACTTGATTTTTTTCGACTGTTGACGGTTGCATGGCGATACCAACTGCCGCCTTGTATGGCAAAATTAATGAAAATTAAACTTTGCCGCATAGTATTTGTTGGAAATAATGTGGCTAAGGAGTAATTTTGTCATATCAAATATGGAAAACATCAGAAAAATTGAGGCCCACCCGTTTGAGCCGTTTTTGCCCGAAAAGGCGCGCATAATAATGCTAGGCACCTTTCCGCCTAAACCCGAAAGGTGGTCGATGCCTTTTTATTACCCCAACAAAATCAACGACATGTGGCGCATAATGGGATTGCTTTTCTATGCCGATGCCAGCCATTTTTGGGACGATGTGAATAAGAGTTTCCGCTTGTCGGAAATAAAGCGGTTCCTGTCCTCTCACAATATAGCCTTATGGGACACTGCAATGAAGGTGTGTCGTCTTAAGGACAATGCCAGCGACAAGTTCCTTGATATTTTACAACCAATCAATCTGGCAACCCTATTCGAGGCGCGTCCTACCATAGAGGGTGTGGTCACCGCCGGCGAGAAGGCCACATCGGTCATCGCCGAAATGGCCGGAGTGGATGTCCCCAAAATAGGCGAGATGGTTGACTGCTCTGTGGCAGGGCACAAATTCAGGCTTTGCCGCATGCCATCGTCGTCGCGTGCCTATCCTTTGCCTTTAGCTCTAAAAGCCGAGGCTTACGGCAAAATGTTAGCCGCTTTTGGCTATCAATTGCACAATAATGGCTAACTTTGCATCTATTATTCACCAACTATAATCAAGAATTCAATAATGAAAAAGAACACGATTCAACTGATAGCCGTTGCCGTGGTTGTGGTTGCGGTTATAGTGCTGATTGTGATGTTCATGCCGCGGGATGTGGTGCAAATCTACAAGTGGTATAAAGGAAATCTCAACTACACCACCATCACCAGCCTGATGGCCATTGAGAGCTCTTTCATTCCATTCCCCTCTGAGGTGGTCGTTCCGCCTGCCGCATATTTTGCCGCACGCAATGGAGAACTCAATATTTATCTGGTGGTATTCTTTGCCACTTTCGGTGCATTGATCGGAGCCGCTATCAACTATGTGTTGGCGCTGCTCATAGGCCGCCCCGTGGTCTACCGTTTCGCCGACAGCAAGGTGGGGCATGCCTGTCTTATCGATGCCGACAAGGTGGCAAAAGCAGAGTCTTATTTCGACAAGCATGGTGCCATATCCACATTTTTGGGACGCCTGATTCCGGCTATCCGACAGCTGATATCGATTCCGGCAGGCTTGGCACGCATGAACTTCTGGAAATTCACTGTCTACACCGGGCTTGGCGCCGGGCTGTGGAATGCCGTGTTGGCAGGACTTGGCTATTGGCTTAGCACCAAGTTCCCCGAAGAGCAACTCCTTGTGCAACTCGAGCACTACAACCACTACCTGAGTTACGGCGGTTATGCTCTTGCCATTTTCATCGTGCTCTTCATCGCCTATAATGCGCTTAAGAAGAAGCCGGGTAAGACCACCCAGGCTTAAGGTAGCCGTGGCTGTTGCAATCGTCAATCAATCAAAGCAAAACCTAATTACAATGCAAGTATCCCCATCGTTGTTGTCGGCCAATTTCGGAAACCTTGAGCGCGACATCAAAATGATAAATTCCAGTGAGGCGTCCATGCTCCATCTCGATGTGATGGACGGCGTGTTTGTCCCCAACATCTCATTCGGTTTTCCGGTCATGAAATATGTGCGCCAATTATGCACAAAGCCTCTCGACGTGCATCTCATGATAGTCGAGCCGCAGAAATTCGTCAGCGAGGTGCGCGACAGCGGAGCAGCCATAATGAACGTGCACTACGAGGTGTGTCCGCACCTCGATCGTGTGGTGCAGCAAATCCACGATGCCGGAATGCAGGCGGGTGTCACGCTCAATCCGGCCACGCCGGTGTGTTTGCTCCGTGACATTATCGCTCAGGTCGACCTTGTGTTGCTCATGTCGGTGAATCCCGGATTCGGTGGGCAAAAGTTCATCCCCAACACACTTAACAAACTGCGTGAGCTTCGTCGGCTGATCGATGAGACCGGCTCTCATGCAGTCGTGGAAATCGACGGTGGTGTCAACGCCGAGACGGGGAGGCGGCTTGCCGAAGCTGGTGCCGATGTGCTCGTGGCGGGCAATTATGTGTTCAAGTCGCCCGACCCGCTTGCCGCCATCTCGACCCTGAGCCGGCTATAGTACTTTGGCAAATTTATATGGAAGCGGGCAAACGCCAATATGGTTGTGTGCCCGCTTCTTATAACCTACCGCGACAACTGCAATCACTGTCGTATTAATTTTTTGGCAACAATATACTTGTTGTCACACAAATTTGATGGATTTCAGTGATATTGTCCTAAA
>CAVIEK010000198.1:1387-2465 GCA_963641805.1 Bacteroides fragilis | reverse complement strand
TTGCTTCGGCAAAGGTTGGCGAATGGACTCTCTACGATGGCGACAAGGCAGCTACTTACACCTTCGGCGGCATTTCGTTCAATGGTATGGGCGACCCCATGTCGTATGTAGTGTTCAATCCCTATGCAACAACTGGTCTGTCGGGAAGCATTCTCGAACAGTTTGCTTCGATATTCGGCGCACACAGCGGCAAGCAGTATATGGCAAGCAGCAGTGCAACTATCGACACAGGCACGGCCACAAGCGACTGGCTCATCACTCCCGAGCTCTCGGGCGAAGAGCAGACAGTATCGTTCTACGCATTCTCTCCGAGCGACGAAGTTAACGCAGGTGTGAGCAGCCCCACCGGTGGTCCTGAGACATTCGACGTGTACTACTCTGAGGACGACACCAACGTCAACTCGTTTGTAAAACTGAAAGAGAATCTTGAGGCAACATGCAACTGGACCAAGTTCGACGTCGACGTTCCCGAAGGAGCTAAATATGTGGCAGTGGTTCACACAAGCACAGGTTCGGCCACATCTTACGGCTATGAGCCTTCATGGCTTGGTGTAGACGACTTCACCTATCGCACAGCCGCTTTGAAGGTGATTGGCTACAACGTTTACCGCGACGGCAAGCTCGTTAAGAAGCTTGACTCCAAGACAACATCTTACACCGATGCCAATGTGGGCGACGGACACCACACCTACAATGTGATTGTTTCTTACTCAACAGGCGACTCTGGCCTCTCCAACACCGCTTCGGTGGGCACCGTGGGCATCAATACAGCCGACAACGGTCTCGTTGGTGTAGCAGCCGGTAAGGGATGCATCAAGGTGATCGGAGCCAACGGCGCTGCCGTAAAGGTTTACACTGCAGCCGGTGCAACAGCTTTCCAGGCCACTGTGGCAAGCAATGCAACAATAGCAGTGAAGTCTGGTCTCTATCTTGTAAAGGTTGGCAACACCACAAGCAAGGTGGTTGTGAAATAAAGAAAGTGGCGCGGGCATTTGTCCGGCAGCTTTAAAATGAAATCTCCGCAACGCGGCTTCTGCCAGTTGCGGAGATTTTTTTTGTAGTGTGTCCGGTAAAAACA
>CAVIEK010000198.1:0-1377 GCA_963641805.1 Bacteroides fragilis | reverse complement strand
GAGCGACATAACGGCCAAGCAGCCCAGCCGCGAAGAGATAATAGCGGCAGCCGAAGCAGCCGCCTTCGGCGAATGACAACGCTTCTTCCTGCCAAACCATAGGAAAACCCATTGCAAGGATGTCTACATTGGGATGCTTCAAAAGCAGTTCCTTTAAATCATTAGCGAAATGGTTATCCGGCTTGATGGTATTGAGCATGTACTTCAAATTATTGGTGTCCGGTAAAAAAACTCCTGACACTGTAAGACATTGAAAGGCAGTTTTTACATGCTTTTAGGGAGACAACGGGCTTGTCTTTATCCTTTGTATGGTTCGTTGTCTGTTGTCACTGTATAGTATGGTGTTCAAAATTCAACCGCATAAATGCGCGTTTGCGTGAATTGTTGAGCACAAAGCCCTGCAAGGGCGCAACAATCATAGCCCAGGGTGAGGAGGGAGCAGAGCGACCGACGTAACCCTGGGTAAACGCAATTGGTAAAATGTGGACTGAAAGTTCACCACAATACGTTACAAAACTAATGCAAATGACACTCTAATGGTTGTGCTGACCTTACAGGCCAGCCTTGATGCAAACACATTACCCAGGGTTACGCATCACGGCTTCGCCGCGCTGCTCACCCTGGGCTATGACTGTTACGCCCTTGCAGGGCTTCCATGTCGTCACTAAGTGACTTGTTGTTTGCGATGTTTTTACCGGACACCAATAATATATTATCAGCAAATAAAGTGCTGCTGCACGCCACGCCACCACTTTATTGCCACGTGACGCAGCCGCCTTACATGCGCATGGCATTAGATCAACGAGCGTAGCCCAACTGCTACATGCCGCTGACGGGCCATACTTTGGCATGCCAATCTCGTTGTAGGCATGCCTAAACCACCTTATTCCACACACCATTCAACATTTCGCCATCCATCCATAACATTTTCACGGATGCAAAATCGCTATAATTCTGCCGCAATGTCGCGTTACTTTGCAAAAGTTCCGGAAAGTGCTCATTAGCCATGAAAGATGCCGCCATTTTCGGAACTTATTGTTATTTTTGCACAATAGTACACGACAAGACCCACACATGACAAAGAAACAACGCTACGAACATGTGCTCGCCTATTTCCGCGAGCTTCATCCCGAAGTAACTACCGAACTTGAATTCGGTTCGGTGTTTCAGTTGCTTGTAGCCGTGGTGCTCAGCGCACAATGCACCGACAAGCGCATAAACCAAGTCACGCCGGCACTGTTTGCCACCTACCCCGACGCGAAAAGCATGGCCGAGGCTGGCGAAGCGGAAATCTACGAATACATAAAAAGCGTGTCATATCCCAACGCCAAGGCGCGGCACATAGCCGAGTTGTCACAGAAACTGGTTGAGAAACAC
>CAVIEK010000197.1:0-2469 GCA_963641805.1 Bacteroides fragilis | reverse complement strand
TATATATTGTTTTTTCTTTTTTCCTTTGTTTGTCATAATGCCAAGCAGCGGGCTGGCGGGTCACTTGAACGTGTCGGGCAGGTCGTTCTCATAGAGCACCGTATCGCCTGCCACGGCGATGCTGAGCATGAGTTGCTGAGCCTCGTTGAATGAGTCGACGATGTGAACTTTGTCCTTGTCCATACCCTTGCGGTTGATACCGTCGACAATTGCCTCGCGGTTATACTGCCCCACCACGATTGCCACGTCGCACGTCAAGGCTATATGCTCGCCCAGTTGTGCGTTTAGCTCTTTCTGCTTAGCGCCAAGCTCAATCATGCCGGGGGTTATCACTATGCGCTTGCCTGTGTTCATGTGGCTGAGCACGTCGAGCGCCATGCGCGAGCCTGTGGGGTTGGAGTTGTAGGCGTCGTCGATGATGGTAATTCCCGAGGCGGTGCGCTTTATGTTGAGGCGGTGCTCCACCTGCTCGATTTTGCTCACGGCATAGCGTATCTTGTCGTCGGGCACACCAAGGTGCACTGCAATGGCCACTGCCGCTATCAGGTTCGAGATATTGCACTCGCCCACCAGATGGGTGGTGAGTTGCAGTTCCTTGCCAGGGCCTACAACGGTGAATGTGGTGCCTCGGTTGCTGTAGGCGATATCGCGCGCATAGTAGTCGGTGCCTTTGGCAGGATCTACCGAGTAGCGCAACACATGGGTGTTGGTCACCTTGCGGTTGGCCACGTAGTCAAAGTCGTCGTTGACCACAGCGAGTCCGTCGGCCGGCAACGCATCGGCCAGCTCAAACTTGGTGCGCTGCACATTCTCAATGGTCTTGAACGACTCGAGATGCTGCGGGCCCACGGCAGTGATTATGCCGTATTTGGGGTGTACTATATCGCATATCTCCTTGATGTCGCCGATATTCTTGGCGCCCATCTCACAGATGAAAATCTCATTGTAGGGTTGCATGAGCTCACGCACAGTGCGGACCACCCCCATGGGCGTATTGAAGCTGCCAGGAGTCATGAGCACCGAGAACTGCTCGCTGAGGATGCGGTTGAGATAGTGCTTGGTGCTGGTCTTTCCGTAACTGCCCGTAATGCCTATCACAGTGAGCTGCGGCATTTCGGCAAGACGCCTCTCGGCATCTTTTATGAAGCCGTTGCTTATGTGGGTCTCAACGGGTTTCATCAGCCAGTTGACCACCAGTGTCACCGCCCACGAGAAAGTGAGCACGGCAAGGCCGACCGAGGTGGCTGCACGCACGCCATCGAGAGAGTCGGCTCCGCTGGCTGCCGCCACAGCCATTACGGCCACCACAGCCAGCAGCTCGGCAAAATAGATGCGACGCACCCTCTTGGTGAACACCAGCGGCTTCTTGTATTTGCGCCTCGACAGCGCCACTGACTGCACCAGCACGGCCACGGCAAGGATGCCCACCACATAAAACGACTGCTTGGCAAAGGTCGACAGTGATATCACGAGCACAGCGGCATCGATGAGTCGCTGCACCGAGTAATAGTCACCGCTCTCCTTGAGCCATGCTGTGTAGCGCTCGTTGCGGTAACTGTTCTGCTGCAGCATCTGCATGTCCCATTTGAGCATTATGGCAAAACCGACAACCGACATTGCCATCAAAATCACATTTACAATCAGTTCAAATGTCATTATTCTCTTGTGATGTTTTCAGTTTCAAAATTGTTGTTTTCGAAAAGCGAATGTGACAGGCTTTCGCGTCGCGACGGCGTGTCAGCTGTTGACGAAACTCTTGAGCACAGCGGCAAACTGCACCGGATTGTCAAGAAAACTGTAGTGCCCGCATCCGGGGAACGACACGAGCCCGGAACCCGGAATCAGCCGTTCCATGGTCTTGGCGTCGGAGAGTGGCGTGGCGGTATCGTTCTCGCCCCAAATCATCAGCGTGGGGCATTTGATGAGCGGCATGCAGTGCTTGAGGTCCTCATTGACCACACGGCTCATGATTGCCCTCATGCGCGGCGATGCCTGGCTATAGTCGCTTGAGCCGACTTTTGCGCGGTAACGGTTGAGCCACTGCTCTCCACTCTCTCGGCCCATCACAGCCCAAATAAGGTGCTTATAGGCCTTGTAGGAGTAGACCTTGAAGTAATAGCGGGCCGTGCGCTTGGGCTTGATGCCGGCGGCATCTACAAGAACCAGCTTGCCGACAGTGTTGCGCGAGGCATAAAGGAGACCCACACGGCCACCGAAGGAGTGGCCTATGAGGATGGGGTTGACAATACCCTCGCGGCGAGTCATTTCCTCGATAAGGCGGGTGTAATCGTCAACCCCCCACACAGAATCGGGCTCAGTGCTCTCGCCGAAGCCAGGGAAATCCACGTTGTAGACCTTAAAAGAGTCCACAAGCAGCCTCTCAATGCTCGCCACAGTGGTGCGATTGCATCCCCAGCCGTGCATCAAAATTACCGGAAGTCCCTCGCCCTCAGCCGTGTAGGCAAACTC
>CAVIEK010000196.1:0-2485 GCA_963641805.1 Bacteroides fragilis | reverse complement strand
AGCATCGTTGACAATGCCGTCCATATTTGCGTCTCAACGGCATTGCGCGATGTGTGTGACAATAAGTAGATTGTTGCCCTTCAAAGAAAAGCATCATCACATGCACAAACAACCGCAATGTGGCCTCACGTGTTAAGGATGACATCGAGCCCAACACGGGCACAGAAATCGTTGAGCAGCGCTATTTCGGCGTCGTTCACCTCATCGTCGGCATCAATCATGTCGGTGAGGAACTTGCCTATCACCAGCTTGTGCTCACTGTCCATCCCGGCAATCATTTTCACCGCATAGTCATATTTGAGACTGCGTCCGAGTTCAAAGATATCATCGTCGATGTCGAGCTGATAGTGGATGAAATTTTGGCGGACAAGCTCGTCATAGGTAACCTTCCCGTCAACATTGATCATCTCTATCAGCGCGCTCACAATAGCCGCTTTCTGCTCAGATGTGAAATTTACGCCTTTCATCTCTCAAGATTGATTGTTTTTTTAGTGATTCACACGATGCAAAGATAACGAAATATTCGGTTCGGGAAAAGACAAAAAATTCGGGATGGCTATCAACAGTCACCCCGAACCGAAAAATAATATGTTAAGAAACTGCTTTAGTTCAAAACCTTAATTTTCATTTTGCGACATTTAAGGAAGTCGTTATTTAACCACCTTAACAGTGTTGCCGTTGTATTTCAGCAGGTAAGCACCCTTGGCAAGATCCTGAGCAGGAATGATGTTGGTGCCCTGGCTGAGTTGAGCAGTCTTCACGAGCTGACCAGCCACGCTGTAGACGCTGAGTTCACCAGCTTTCTCGCCACCCTTAACGTTAACGCAGATGTTACCGTTGGCGATGTAAGCCTGAACGCCTTCAACAACCACGTCGGCCACGCCGCTCTGGTCGTTCTGCTTCACAGTGTAGGTGAGGTGTGCGCCGGGGAAGCCAAGCTTAACATCGGCACGGCGGCCACCCTTCTGATCCGAAGGATAAGCGGCTGCCTTGAAAGTGGCTGTTACAACACCCTCGTTTTCGCCTTGGCCGTCGGCGAGAGAAACCTCAAGCCAATCGGGCACATCGCTGCCGTCCTCAAGAGTGACATTCCAGTCCTCAGACACCTTCTGAGAGTAAACCTCTACGCTCTTAGAGCCACCGGCTGCGGGGAAAGTAGTCTCGCCAGTCTCGGTAGAATAGTTATAGGTGATGAACGGTGTCTCGATATCGAGCAGGATTGACATACCGTTGTACATGTCGGCTCCACTCTTGAAGAAGTTGTGCAGACCATAGATTTTAGTGGGGACAGAGCCTTCTGCAACACCGATATAAGCAACCTCGCCAAGGCCCTCATTGGTCTTGTCGTTGGTGATAGTGAAAGTGATGTCGCTCATGTTATCATCGTTGTAACCAGTGATGCAGACGAGAATCGGAGAGTCGATTTCAGGAGTAACCTCCATGGGGATACCCTCAATCTCAGTATAGAGCGGGAACTCAAGCACGCTGTTCTCTGCTGTGTTTTCATCGATGGTGCAAGTACCGCTAGCAATGAGATTCTCCTCAAGTTTAGCAATTTCATCGGTATCATATTTTACTGCAACAGTGTCATACTGCTTGAGCTCATCGAGCTTGTATACCTTTGCGGTAAGAGTGACAGTTGCACCGCTTTTCACCTTGATAAAAGATGCACGACCATAAACCTTGTTGAGCACGTAGGGGTGTTCGGGCTTCTCAAATCCTGCACCGAGAAGGTTGTAGCCAGAACCATTGCGGCCAAACCATTTACCCGTAGTTCCATCAACATCCTTAGCACCAGTATAGTAAGTCCAAGAGTAATTAGACGTGGAGGTTGCGCCTGCATAGTGTGATGTTACCAGCAGAGGGCTTGTGAGAGATGTGAAATAGCCATAGGTAGAGTTGTAGGCAAGAATGTAGCCAGGATATGTGGCAGTAATTGCACCTGAACTCCACTTGTAGCCATAAACAGAATATGAATCAGACACATCGCCTACACTTGCAGTAAGCACAGGCACAGTATCCATCTCGCCACGGATTTGGCTGATGATTACGTCCTTTGCTGAAGATGAATACCACTGATAACTCTTTGAAGAGCGGTCGTAGAGCTGAACTGCCCAGTTGTAGGTAGGATCAGCCGAAGCTGCTGAGGTGTTGACAAAGGTAGTCTCAGCAAAGGGGTGGGTTACCCACAGAGGGAAATAGAAGCCGCTTCCTGACTGAGTCATGGTGTGCCAGAAGCAACCTGCAGGACGACGGTAAGAAGCCACCACATTGGCAGCAGCCTTAGCACCGTTGCCTTCCTTGAGGTCTTGGGCAGTTGCGACTTGAGCAACCTCCATGGCGAGAGGCTCACTGAGGAGATTATGAGCAGGGACCGTGAAAGGAACAATCTGCTTCATCTGATCACTTACTCGCTGCTGTGCGCTTGCTCCTGCTACAGAAAGCAAAGCCACTGTGAAAAGTAAACTTTTGTTCATAATTGTAG
>CAVIEK010000195.1:0-2665 GCA_963641805.1 Bacteroides fragilis | reverse complement strand
CTCTTGTCTCCTTCATTTGAAATATTTTCTGAAATTTTGGTGCATGTTTGTTACGTGAGGGCTATTTTGTAGCAAATACATATTGACTATCAAGCACTTATGCGCTTAGAAAAACTTACGAAGTATAGGCTTTTGTGGTGTCTTCTCTTGCCGGTTTTGGCTGTAGATTATATTTTTGCTGAAAAAAAATTACAATGCAATATGGAGGAGTTTTCTCACATCACACACTTGCTTCATTGCTCTCAGCCGCAAGATGCAATTAAGGAAGCAGGGAAAATCATTCGGCGCGATGGCTTGAGTCCGACCGACAGGGCAGAGGCCTATTACCTCATGGGCAATGCCTATAGGCAACTGAACGACTTCAAGGGAGCCATGAGTTGCTATTGTGAGGCTATGGAACTTGATCCTCATAGCCCTGCGTCGGCGGCCTATGAGGCGGCACAGTCGGTGATGGGTTTTTACGACCACGATTTATACAACCCATAAGCGCGGAAGCCTGCGGCACACGGAGAATAAATGCCCTCCCCCCCCAAAAAAAACTGCATTCCGCCATCAAAGTGTCCTTGTGTGTAAGCGTGGTTTTGGATTGTTATGAAAAAGTAGAAACGTGTTGTCAATGCGTTGTCGCTTACTGCTTGGTGTCGACAACTACACGGTCGATGGCGAAATAAGAGGGAGTGTAGATTTTATTTGTTAACTTATCCTTGTCGCTTGAGTCCATTGTGAAGTATACGCCTTTCACTTGTCCGAGCGACTCAAGGTTCACATACGCCCAGTCGGTGATCAGCATTGCGTTGCCACTGCGGTAATCGGCCAAGTAGAATTCGACCGGGCCTGTCGTCTTGCCGTTGGCGGTGATTCCGTAAGCGTTAAGTTTCAGCCAGTCGCCGTTGGCGAATTTTTTCGCCATGATCATACCGTGCATCATGGTATAATAGGTGTAGGTGGTGTTGCACACAAGCATCGACACGGGTGTGAATTCAGCCTGATCGGCTCTCATAAAGTAACAGGAGGCGTCGGTCACTTCGGTTATGTTTATCACACTATCTTCGTTTCTCGCATCCCAGTAAGCCACAAGGTAAGGGGTGCGTGTCCCTGATTTGCCGCCGCCCGTTATCGCGGTGAACAGATGCTCCCGCCAATCAATCCAATAAGGCCAATTGGCAGATGTGTAGTCGCCCGTGTCGCTGTTGCGGCTTGCCACAAAGCCGCTGGTCCAAGCCCCATCGTATGCCGAGTGTGAGAACGCAATGCCTTGTGAGATCACGGTTGCATTTCCGTCTGTCGCCCCTGTCCATAAGCCATTCTCATCATAGTCCAGTTGGGTTTGGTTTAGAATCACTTCCACCAAAGAGTAGTCATTGTTGCTCTTGTCGCAAGCCGATAGCATTACGGCAACTGCAGCAATAAGCGTTAATGTGGTCTTTTTCATTATAAATCGTGTTGTGGGGTTTAGTGTGATATGGAAACTTAAAGGGTGATGTGCGACGCATTCACGTCGTCGTTGACAAATATGCTCGCAAGCGACGAGAACCGGTCGGCATCTTCGGTGGTACGGTAGCTGCAAGAGCCACCTTTGCTGCACTTGGTAGCAATTTCGGGGTGGCGGCGCAGATAGTCTTTAAGGCTGTTGGCCACAATGTCTCCTTGTGGAATCACGTTGATGCCTTCAGGCATGTATTTCTTTATTTTGGGCAGGATAAGCGGGTAATGTGTACAACCCAGAATAACCGTGTCGATATCGGCGCACTGGCCAAGCAAGGCATCAATGTCTTTTTTTACAAAATAGTCGGCTCCGTCACCGTCTGATTCTCTGTTCTCTATCAGTGGTACCCACATGGGGCATGCGTGGCCGAATACCTTGAACGACGGATACATCTTCGCTATTTCCATGTCGTAAGAGTGGCTTTGGATTGTGCCCGGAGTGCCGAAGATGCCTATGTGGCCGTTTCTCGATGTTGAGCCCAATATCTCAACCGTGGGTCTGATCACACCCAAAACGCGCCGCGACGGGTCCATCTCGGGCAAGTTGCGTTGCTGTATCGTTCTCAATGCCTTGGCCGATGCTGTGTTGCATGCCAGTATCACCAAGTGACACCCCTGCTTGAACAGATAGTCCACGGCTTGCAGTGTGAACTCATAGATGAGGTTGAACGAGCGGTTGCCATAAGGAGCGCGTGCATTGTCGCCCACAAAGATGTAATCGTAGTCGGGCAGCGTATTGCGCATTTCGCGAAGTATCGACAATCCTCCGAAGCCTGAGTCGAATACTCCAATCGGGGCTGGTGCTGAGTTGTATTTAGAGTCGGTTAAAACCATATGCGATGTTGTATTATGCGGTGGGTGCGATGTGTCGCATTGCCCCAAAGTGCGCTATGCGGTGAGGATAACCCTTGTGTTGTGGTAAATGCCCGCATGGCTCAATTCATGTGACAAAGTTATGAATTATATTTGAAATAACAGTCCGACAGTTTTATGACAATTCTTGCCAAAAGCGAAAAACGTTACAGACACTAGCGTTGAAAAGCCCATATAAAAAACGAAATCCTCGATGTCCATCGGGGATTGCTTAACTAATTAACCTTCTAATACCATTAACATAAACCTTAAACAATGAATTCCATAACCGTCGTCACGACGCCCGTGGATTTCATAACCTTAAAAA
>CAVIEK010000194.1:0-2757 GCA_963641805.1 Bacteroides fragilis | reverse complement strand
AATTAACCCCTACCAATTCTTGCACGATATACCCAAACAAAGTATTTTTGCACATGTTTTTAATGTAATAGGATATGATGAAAACATTGATAACACTCTCTATGGCAGCACTTGGCTTGCTGACCAGCGTTGAAGCTACCGAACTCCCAAAGGCGACAGGCGCACGGCAAATCGAGCGCGTGGGCCGTGATGTGGCAGTGGCAAACGCATTAGCCGACTATGGTGTCGTGGAATCTGATGCCGCGGGTGAACGGTATGTGGATGTGCTTATTGCCACCGACGGCACCAATGCCGCAGCCACGCAATTAAAGGCTTTGGGGCTAAAACCATGCCGGCAAGTGACCGGTGACCTCACGGCCCGTGTGCCGCTTGCCCTCTTACAACAGGTGGCACACCTGCAAGGTGCCACAAAAATGCGGATGGCACGTCGACTGTTTCCACAACTCGATGCCGCAAAGCAGGCTGCTTTTGTCGATGCCGTGCAAGCTGGCTCAGGCGGACTAACCACGTCGTACAACGGCAAGGGTGTGATTGTGGGTGTGATTGATGCGGGCTTCCAGTATGACCATTCGGCGTTCTATGACTTTGTGAATAAGAAGTCACGCATTTCGCGTATTTGGGAACAGCGGTGCGACACTGTAGCCTCGCTGCGCCCCGACAAATTTGACTACGGATGTGAATATGCTCCGGGAAAAGCCGAGCTTACAAGCCGCCACTATGATTTGATCACATCCACCCACGGAACCCACGTGGCGGGCATTGCAGCCGGTGGCGACACACGATATAACAATCCATATTCAGGTGTGGCAACGGGCAGCGAAATAGTCTTGGTATCGACCAAGGCTACCGACCTGAGCGTGATTGATGCCGTGAACTACATCTTTGACTATGCCACACAACAGGGAAAACCATGCGTGATAAACATAAGTCTCGGCTCAAACATCGGCCCGCACGACGGCACCGCCTATGCCGATCGCGCTCTTGATGCCCTGCAGGGCGAAGGACGGCTCATTGTAGGCGCAGCCGGCAACGAGACGGGCATCAACTGCCACTTGAGCAAGACCTTCAGCATCAAGGACCACTCACTCATTACCGGTCTGGCATTCAAGAGCTATCGAACCACTCAAGTGGGGCAAGTCGACGTGTGGGGTACCAAGGGCAAGAAATTCAAGGCCCGAATCTACATCTACAACAAGACCACCGGCAGCACCCTTGCCTCGCTCGACGGCTTAGACCCGACTGTGGCCACCGATACGGTGTTCAACTACAAGTGGCTTCCCGCCAGCTCCGCTGACTCGGTATCGGTATCAATCAATGCCGTTGCCGAGACCGACAGTGTTAACGGCAAGCCCAACCTATATATATTAGCCACTGGTGAGGGTATCGACAAAAAAAGCATTTACCTGGGCATCGAGATAACGGCCGCTTCGGGAAAGGTCGACATGTGGGCCGATGGCTCCTATTCGGCCTTCGACAACATGGGAATGCCCGAAAGCACTACGGCCGACGATGTGAGCACGGTGTGTGAGCTTGGCGGAACCGGCAATCGCATCATCTCGGTAGGTGCTTACTACTCAAAAAACACTTATACCAATCTGGGAGGCAACACACCGTCATACAACACCGAACTGGGTGCCCTCACAAGCTATTCGAGCCACGGTCCCACAATCGACGGACGCGTAAAACCCGAAATCACCGCTCCCGGCTCGATGGTGATATCGGCCTATAGCCGCTATTATGCCGGATTCAATGTGCAATATATGGTCAGCTCACTGTCTTATAACAACGTGTCGTCTTATTACGGAGCCATGCAGGGGACTTCCATGGCATCGCCGTTTGTGGCTGGCGTAATGGCACTTTGGCTGCAAGCCGATCCCACGCTCACACCCGAAAGGGCCAAGGAAATCATACGACTGTCGGCAATCAATGACAGCCACACGGGCAACGTGCGTTCCTCGGGCAACGACCAGTGGGGATACGGAAAGATAAATGCTCTCGACGGACTGAAACTTTGCATCGAAAGCGGTGTAGAGGGTATTGAAACAGACAATGGCCAATGCCTATGCACCGTTTCCGGTGGCGTGCTGCGGGTGATACCTGCTTCTGATGCCGCGCACGTCGACGTGAAGGTGTGCGACTTGACGGGGCGTGCCGTGGCTACGGCCACGCGATGCAATGTCGCGGCTTATGAGCCGATTGATGTTCCAAACGTGCCGCAAGGTGTGCTACTAGTCACGGTGTCGACCAAGAACGGTTCCCGATCTTTTAAAGTGATTTCTGCCAAATGAAAACATAGGATTCAATCTGATACGAATTTATACCCTGCTGAAATTGTATGAGCCGTCGGCGAGCATTTGATGCCGACGGCTCATTTTTTATGCAAAAACCAATCTGAACGGCAGCGGAAAAATGCACATATGCGCTATCTTTGTTGCAGTCATATATAGATCCCACACACTATGAACAATAATCAACGCCCTCCCGTGGCATTCCGGATTATCGTGGCCTTGACTGTCGCTCCCTTGCTACTGTGGCCCATGTTGTTGTCTGACATGCCGACGTATGATGAGACCCTGCACGCACTTGTAGCCTGCCTGCCCGCCTACGTGCTTTTGAGCGGATACATTGCCTACCAATCCTATGGTGAGCGGCGTGAAGTATCGTGGATATTGATATCCGTTGCATGGATCAGCTATGCCGCCTTGGCCTGGCTTGCAACAAGCGGATGGGCCGAGACGGTGACACGCTGAGTGACGC
>CAVIEK010000193.1:0-2759 GCA_963641805.1 Bacteroides fragilis | reverse complement strand
CTCCTCAACCACCATGGTCTGGCCAAGTTCGCCGAAAATGTGGTCACATTGATATCGGCATACTCTGCCTTGATGGCATCGAGTTCGCCGCGACGGTTGGGCGAGCTGACAGTAATGCAGGCCGTGTCGACCTTGCTGCCGGCAGCCAGACCGCGCGCAATGGCTCCACCCATGTTGCCTGCTCCAATAATTCCTATCTTCATAACTGTAACATGATTTTCAATTAAAGATGACACTCTCTTTGATTCTGCCAGTGTGGCTGAATCTGTTGCAAAAATAATCAAAACTTTTCAGATTAGGAATGAGCCGCGACGGCTTCAGCAAGGTCATATATATGATTAAAGGCGCAACCACATTGTGATTGCGCCTTGTGACCCCGGAGGGGCTCGAACCCTCGACCCACTGATTAAGAGTCAGTTGCTCTACCAACTGAGCCACGGAGTCATTCGGTTTATTTCCGTTTTGCGTTTGCAAAGGTACTGCTTTTTTTTGAAACGGCAATACTTTACCGATAAAAAATGTGTTTTTTTTGTCAAAGCACTTAAAAACCGGGCTTAACGGTCCATCACGCGCACCCAGCAAGCCGTGTCGTGGGGGCATATATATAAATAATGTGTAATTGTCGCAAAACAACCGATTATTACACAAAATGTGCAAAAGTGTGCCAAAATAGGAATAATAGTGGTAACTTTGCGTTCTAAATAATTCAGAATCGAACAAAACGTTATGATGAAGGAAAACACCATAAAAATTTTTGAACAAAGTTTCAAAAGTAACTGGGAACTGCCGGCACTGAGCGACTACAACTCGAAATCGACACAGACCTATGGAGACTTCGCACGCAGCATGGCAAGTCTTCACATGTTTTTTAGGGAAATAGGCATCAAGCCCGGCGACCGCATAGCCCTCATCGGTAAGAACACACCAGCATGGGTCAATGTGTTTATGGCCACAATCACCTATGGAGCCGTGATAGTCCCCATTCTGCAGGAATTCAATCCGCACGACGTGCAGCACATAATCAACCACAGCGAGTCGAAAATGCTATTTGTGAGCAACTCGATTTGGGAGAACCTCGACTTTGACGGCCTCAGCCGCATCGAGTCGGTAATATCACTCGACAGCCACAAGGTGGTCGCACAGCGTGAAGGCCTCAATGTGGACAAGGCCCTCGACGGTATCGAAGACGAGATGCAAAAAGCCTACCCCAACGGTTTCGGCCCCGACGACGTGAAATATCCCGACGTGGCAAACGAGAATCTGATGGTGATCAACTACACATCGGGCACCACAGGCTACAGCAAGGGTGTGATGATTAGCGGCAACAACCTGTGCGGCAACATAGTGTATGGAATCAACTCGCAGCTGCACCGCCGCGGCACCCGCTGCGTGTCGTTCCTGCCGCTGGCACATGCCTATGGATGCGCATTCGACATGCTCGCTCCGCTTGCCGTGGGTGCCCATATAACCTTGCTGGGGCGCATACCGTCGCCCAAGATTCTGGTGAAGGCAATGGGCGAGATCAAGCCAAACCTTGTAATCTGCGTGCCGCTCGTGCTCGAGAAAATATACAGCAAGATGATTGTGCCCATGATAAGCAAGGGCATGCTCCGCTGGGCTCTTGCAGTACCGGGGCTCGACAAGAAAATATACGGGCAAATCCGCAAGAAGCTTGTAGAGGCATTCGGCGGCGAGTTTGAGGAGGTGATTGTGGGTGGCGCACCTTTCAACGCCGAGGTCGAGGAATTCCTTTATAAAATCAAGTTCCCGTTCACCGTAGGCTATGGTATGACAGAGTGCGCTCCGCTGGTGAGCCACACCCCGTGGCGGGAGTTCGTGCTGCACAGCGCCGGCCGCGTGTTGCCGGGGTTGATGGAGTGCAAAATTCTGAGCGATGATCCAGAGAATATCCCCGGCGAGATCTGCGTCAAGGGCGAGAACGTGATGATGGGCTACTTCCACAACACCGAAGCCACCGATAAGGTGCTGGCCGACGACGGCTGGCTACACACGGGCGACATGGGTACGCTGAGCGCCGACGGCACCGTGTTCATCAGAGGCCGCCTTAAGACCATGCTGCTCAGCGCCAACGGACAGAACATATATCCCGAAGAGATTGAGGCAAAGCTCAACAACATGCTCTACGTCAACGAGAGCCTGGTGGTTGACCGTAACGGCAAACTAGTGGCTCTAGTCTACCCTGACTATGACGCCATGGACCGCGACGGGGTGACCCGCGACAAGCTGCCCGAGCACATGGAAACGGTGCGCGCCGAGCTCAACAAACTGGTTGCCCCCTACGAGCGCATAGCCCAAATCGAGCTCATGGCCAACGAGTTTGAAAAGACGCCCAAACGTAGCATTAAAAGGTTCCTATACAAGTGAGAAACGCGTGCAACTGACAACGCGGCCCCATTTGGTAACATTAATTAACATTTTGCGATTAAACCATCGCATTTATGTTCAATTATTTGTTAATCAACCACTTAAGCTCACATTTAATGCAAAAATCACTTAAAAAACCATTATAAATGATGCGAAATCACCCAAAAAAAAACGGAAAATAGTTTGCATATGAGTTTTTTGTTATAAATTTGCATCGATTTTGAAAAAGAAAATTATTGTTTTATTATTTAAAAAAATTACTGAAATGAAAAAGTTAGTTTTATTACTTGCTGTTGTATTTAGTGTATCACTTTTCTCTTGCGGCAACGCCGACAAGAACGCTGCTGCTACTGACAGCGCAGCTGACACTACTC
>CAVIEK010000192.1:0-2759 GCA_963641805.1 Bacteroides fragilis | reverse complement strand
GTTCTGGGCAGTCTTCACGTCGGTGTAGATGCGGTCGCCTATCATTGCCAGCTCATCGCTTTGCAGCCCGCGCTTGTCGCGGATGCAGTAGAGCATGTTTGGGTTGGGCTTGCCAATCACCACGTCGGGGGTCCGTTTCGAGGCGCCCTCGATGGCTTTGCATATCGAGCCGCAGTCCACCAGTATCACTTCCTGGTCGGTGGGGCACACCCAGTCGGGGTTGGTGGCAATGTAGGGGATGTCGGCTTTCGATGCCCACCATGTGGCGCGGCACAGGCGTGAGTAGACGAGTGTGGTGTCGAAGGCCACCACCAGCACGTCGGGACGGTCGTTGGGGTCGTCGTCGCACAACTCAAATCCGGCTTTGCGGAATTCTTCCTGCATGCTCGGAGTGCCCAGCGTGAACAGACGCTTGGCTTGCGGATAGTGCTGCTTGATATAGTCGATGGTGGCTATCGACGATGTGTACATCTGCTCGTCGGTGCACTCAATGCCCAACTTCTCGAGCTTGGCCATATAGTCCTTGTGGCTCTTGGTGGGGTTGTTGGTGAGAAACGAGTAGGTGATGCCATTGGCCGTGAGGTCGGCCAGGAACTTTTTAGTATATGGGAACAGTGTTGAGCCCATATAGATTGTGCCATCCATGTCGAGGGCCACATGCTTGATTTTTGAGCAAGCCTCCATCAGTTTGTCGTCGCTCATGGGGCTCATGTATTTGTCAAATGCCATTTTCTTTATGTTTTTTGGTGAAATGGGAAATGCAATATAAACTATGTGTGTCGGCGGCTACCGCAGCCTCGTGCGGCATGCCGGTTATGGTGGGAAAGAAATGTGGGGAAACTCCCGTTTGGCGTGTCGGTGCCACGGTGATGTGACGTCGGCCCGGAAATTTCCCCACATCCTTATGGGTCATTCGCGTTACGGCTTGCGGCAGATGTAGTCACAAGTGCTGGCGCGGTGTAGGCAGTTAGTCTTCGTCGTAGTTGATCTGCTGGCTGCGCTCGTAGCCGTCACGGGGTGCGTTCCACATCGAGATGAGCACGAACATGCCAATCACTGCCACCACGATGATGGTCTCAAACACGTGTGTCCAGCCGTAGCTGTCGGCCACGTAGCCCACGAGAATGCCTGAAAGGCCTGAGCCGAGATAGCCGAGGATGCCGGCGATGCCGTTGGCGCGTGCCGATGCCTCCTTGGTGGCTTGGTTGCCGAGCTCAATGCCGATGAGGGCTTGCGGGCCATAGATGAAGAATCCGGCACCTACGAGCACCGCTGCGGTCATACCCAGACTTGCGCTGTCGGGCAAGAAGCGGAATATGGTCATGAACAGGGCTGCGCCGAGCATGCACACCACGCACATGCGGTGTCCTTTGCCCTTGAACAGCTTGTCGGTGAGCCATCCGGCAGCCAGTGTGCCCACGATACCGGCAATCTCAAATGCGGCTACTGTCCAGGCGGCATCCTTGATGTTGAGGCCGCGGCTCTCGGTGAGGAATTTCGGTCCCCAGTCGAGCACGCCCATACGCACTACATACACAAAGAGGTTGGCAATGCAGAATGTCCACACCCAGCGGTTGCGCCACACCATCACTTTCTCGAATTTCTTGCGGGCTTTGGCGCTCTTGCCGGCCTCTTTCAGACCGCCCAGGTTGGTTCCGGGAAGGTCGGGCAGCCCCACTTCCTTAGGCTCGTCGCGGAGTGAGAGGAAGATGATGATGGCTCCGGCCACGGCAAGGCAGGCGGGAATGTAGAAGCAGAGTTTCCATGCGCCAATGTGGGCTGCATAAGATAGCGCCTGCTCGGCTGCTTGTGCGTCGCCGCCCAGGTTGGCTGTGATGGCTTTCACCACGTCGGGATTGTTGCTCATATCGGTACCCATGGTGCCCATCAGGTAGCCGCAGAGCACCACGGCAAGTGATGCACCCACCGAGTGAGAGCAGTTCCATATGCTCATCTTGGTGGCAAGCTCGCTTGGATGGATCCAGTGAGGCAGGATGCGTGCACACGGAGGATAGCCCATGCCTTGGAAATATTGGTTGAGGATGATGGTCACGCCCATCACCAAGATGAGCATGTTCACCATGTCGGGGCCGTTCTCTTGGCCGGTGATCATCGCACTCAGGTTGGCACCGAAACCGAACGCGAAGTTCGACAGCGCGCATAGCAGCAGGCCTACGGCCATTACCACGCGACCCTTGACGCGGTCAACGAGGTATCCGTTGATGAATCGGGAGAAACCATACACGAGCGATCCGGCAAATATAATCCAGCCAAAGCTCTTGTTGGAGATGCCGTATTCGGCCGTGAGGCCCGGCATCGCAAGGGAGAAGTTCTTGCGTACGAAGTAGAACAGTGCGTATCCTACCATGGTGACCAGGATGGTGCGAATCTGCCACCCGAGGAACTTCCTGCGGTGTTCACCAAGTGAACTGTAAACGTCTTCTTTCATTTTTTGGGTAGATGTTGTTGTTGTATTAAAATGTTGTCCTTATTCTGTGGGGTGTGCAATCATTAAAAAAAGAATCGGGCGGCAACGTTGCATTTGCTTCAAAGAGTTGTCTTAAAATTGTGTGTACAGGGATTTATAACAGCCATGCGGCATTGCAGCCCGATTGGGTATGAAAAATGATTACAGTGGTTTTTTCTTTTCTAATCCACATAAAAGCCACCGCAATGGGCGGCGGCTTTTATGCGTCGGCTTATGCCGGTCACTTTTTGCTTTGTGCGAGATACTTCTCCTGGTTGTAGGTGAAAGCCAT
>CAVIEK010000191.1:0-2765 GCA_963641805.1 Bacteroides fragilis | reverse complement strand
GCTTGAAGGCCTTTGCATCCTTAAACAGGGTGGTCAGGTCTTTAAATTGAATTCCTTTTGCCGGAAAATCGGGCACATTACGCACCACGCTTTTCAAAAATTCTAAATCTTCTTTTTTCATATCTATTTAATATTGTGTATTGTTCCACGTGAAACAAACAAGCCCTATTTGTTTAATAACAAGAGCAGTATACTTATGTCGCTTGGTGATATCCCCGGTATTCTCGAGGCCTGTCCAAGTGTTTCAGGGTCGATTTTATCGAGCTTTTGCCGTGCTTCGATTGAAATTTGCGTAAGTGAAGCATACTCGAATTTTCCGCGTATTTTCACCTTGTCAAGATGTCCGATTTTATTGGCAATTTGCTGTTCACGCTCGATATATCCGTGATATTTTATCTTTATCTCAGCCGCCTCGATTATCTCTTCCCTTCGGGTTTCATCGATTTTCTCCAACTCCTGAGCAAGAGCAGGGATCATTGACGACAACGACATGATAGATAATTGCGGACGGAGAATGAGGTCGTACAACCTTGTTCCCTGCTTGAGAAGTGGCAGACCTCTACGCTCTAATTCAGGGTTGATCAATGACGATTTCACCGAGAAATCATGGCAAAAATTCATCAATCCTCCGATTTGCCGTTCTTTTGCAACCATCAACTGATAACGTTCTTCAGAGGCCAACCCCAAACGATAAGCACGGCCCGTGAGACGGATATCCGCATCATCCTGCCGCAAAAGGATGCGATGCTCGGCTCGCGATGTGAACATTCGATATGGCTCATCTACACCCTTAGTGACCAAGTCATCAATCAAAACACCTATATAGGCTTCGTCGCGCGCAAGCACAAACTCCTCTCCCCCCACAGCATTCTGGTGCGCGTTTATACCCGCTACGAGACCTTGACCCGCAGCCTCCTCATAACCGGTTGTTCCATTGATTTGGCCAGCAAAAAACAGGTTCTTGACGAGTTTTGTCTCCAAATTGTGCTTCAATTGGGTAGGGTCAAAATAGTCATATTCTATCGCATAACCCGGCCTGTAAGCCTGAACGTGAGCGAACGCTGGTATTTTTGAGAGTGCTTCAAATTGCACATTCCATGGCATCGAAGAGGAAAATCCATTAAGATACATCTCGTTGGTGCTCTCACCCTCAGGTTCGATGAAGAGCTGATGCTGGTCTTTGTCGGGAAATGTGACAAGTTTTGTCTCTATACTTGGACAATATCGGGGCCCGATACTGGTGATTTGTCCGTTGAACAGGGGCGAATCCGGCAATCCATCGCGTAATATGCGGTGCACATCTGGATTGGTGTAAACTATCCAACATGGTTGCTGTCTTAGGGTTCGCTTCACCGAGGGTAAGAACGAGAAATGATGAAAATCGTCATCTCCTTCCTGTTTTTCAGCCTTGGAAAAATCGATGGAACGGGCATCTAAGCGCACCGGGGTACCGGTTTTCATGCGTCCGGCAGTGAAGCCAAGCGATACCAATTGTTCGGTTATTCCATAAGACGACGGCTCTGAGACCCTACCACCTGCGAGCTTCACCCGGCCCACATGCATGAGTCCGTTCAAGAACGTTCCGGTTGTCAAGACGACGGATTTTGCGGTGAATTCGGTGCCAAAAGCTGTTTTCACACCCGAGAGCAAACCGTTGTTGAACAGTAGTTCAACAACCACATCTTGCCATACACTAAGGTTGGGCGTCGAGTCGATAACACGGCGCCATTCTTCGATGAAACGGGTGCGATCAGCTTGCGAACGTGGACTCCACATAGCGGGGCCCTTGCTGCGATTCAGCATTCTGAACTGAATCGATGAGCGATCGGTCACTATACCCATCTGGCCGCCAAGCGCATCAATCTCACGCACAATCTGTCCTTTTGCAATCCCACCAACGGCTGGATTGCAACTCATTTGGGCAATCTTATTCATGTCCATTGTGATCAGCAGAGTACGTGAACCAAGGTTGGCGGCAGCACAAGCAGCCTCGCAACCGGCATGACCGGCTCCTACAACTATTACGTCGAAATCAAATCTCATTGTTCAGGAAATACATTTTCGGGCAACAAAGCCAACGCGTCGTTCTCAAAACGCTCCATCACTTCCCGCTCGCCAGGGCCCTTGTCGTTTATGCCACAAAGGTGCAGCACTCCGTGCACCACTACCCTCATCAGCTCTTCGTGATAACTATGAGCAAACTGCTCACTGTTGGTCTTAACCGTATCAAGCGAGATTACCATGTCGCCACTAATACGGTGACGGTTGGAATAGTCGAAAGTGATTACGTCGGTGAAATAATCGTGTCCCAAATATTTTCTGTTGGTTTCCAGTATGTAGTCATCATCACAGAATATATAAGTGAGACGGCCCACATTCTTCCCATGAGTGCGGGCAACTTGTTCAAGCCACTGCTTTACGGCAGTGAGGTTGAAATTCGGCATTTCAACTTTTTCACAGATATAGTTGATTTCTATCATAGCCGTATTTATCAGAATACAAAGATAATCCAATTTGCTGAAATCGGTTCGAAAAAGGAGGAAAAATAGTATCCTCGGATTTTTCTGAGCGCTAATGACCGTCACTAAAATTCATGCTATCACATTGATATTGTTCCCATTAGCAGCATTTTCACCGGCTGAGAATTGAAAATTTCAAGCACACTCAACCATTCTCCGGTATAATCTCAAGCATTTGGCATGAAAATTGCGATTTTCTTGATAGCAGATAAGGCTTTTTGTGAAATTGCTAATTCAGCACACAAG
>CAVIEK010000190.1:0-2776 GCA_963641805.1 Bacteroides fragilis | reverse complement strand
GTATGTTGCATTCAGAAAATGCGGTGCAAAGGTAAGATTTTTTTTTGAAATCAGCAACACATCCAGTGGGTTAGGCTCACTTTTCACGCACTTTTCGGTGTGCTACGCGCCGTTGCCTCACTAGCGACGATGGAAATCGAGCAATGGCACCCTTCATTCGAAAAAAGAGTGCCATTGCTGATATACATAACATTTCCAGAGAAAAAAGGAATATGATTTGCCATCAGGCTGCCGGAATTATCCACATCGCGATGTCCCGCAGTTGGTGCAGATGAGGCATCCCTCCTGATAAATCAGTGTTTCTTGACCGCAATTCGGACATTTCTGTCCATTGGCCTTAGTGCCATTGGGCAGATATTTTTTCAAGGCACGCTCCACACCCATTTTCCACGTGTTGATCGACTTGTTGTCGAGCTCAAGACTGCTCACAAGCTTAAGCACTTGCTCAATGGGCATGCCATAGCGCAGCACTCCCGATATGAGCTTTGCGTAATTCCAGAATTCGGGGTTGAACTTCTCAGACAGGCCCTCTATTGTGGTCTTGAAACCCCGCTTGTTGATGAATTGGAAATCATAACGTTTGACACCATTAGCGTCAACGGCTTTGATTATCTTACCTTTGGTGACCGATTTCGGGCAGAAGATGCCTTCGTCGTCATCGGCTATTCCAGTAAATATCTCGTAAGGGCGGTTGTCCACCAGACCAATGAAGGCAATCCACTTCTCCTTGTTGTTCTGGAAACGCACCACATCGGCATTGAGCTCAACCGGACGTTTTAGGATATGCTCCTCGTCGGCAATGTAATGGGCTTCCTTTTGCGACTTCTTTTCTTTCTTTATCGACACGAGCACACCCGCACGCGACCCGTCGCGATACACGGTGCAACCCTTGCAACCACACTTCCAAGCCTCCACATATAGCTGGTTCACCAGTTCCTCGCTCACATTGTTGGGCAGGTTGATAGTGACACTTATCGAGTGATCGACCCACTTTTGAATCCGTCCCTGCATTCTCACCTTGTTAAGCCAGTCGACGTCGTTGGACGTGGCCTTATAGTATGGTGATTTCTTGACCAGGTTGTCCAGTTCGTCTTGAGTATAGTCGGAGCGCACTTCAATGCCGTTGATTTTCATCCACGTCACAAACTTGGGGTGGTAGACCACGTATTCCTCAAAGGAATCACCATTCTCATCGGTAAAATCGATGCGCACGTCCTTATCGCTTGGGTTGACTTTGCGCCTGCGCTTGTAGACGGGGAGGAATACAGGCTCGATGCCCGATGTGGTTTGGGTCATGATGCTTGTGGTGCCGGTTGGAGCAATCGTGAGGCAGGCTATGTTGCGACGGCCATACTTGACCATCATATCATACAATTCGGGGTCGGCGTCGCGCAAGCGCGATATGAACGGATTGGATTTCTCTCGCTCGGCATCATAGATCGCAAATGAACCTCGCTCTTTTGCCATTATCACCGATGAGCGGTAGGCAGCCAGAGCCAACGTCTTGTGCACATTCTCTGAAAACACGGTGGCCTCTTCAGTGCCATAGCGCAATCCCATGGCAGCCACCATGTCGCCCTCGGCGGTTGTGCCCACACCCGTGCGGCGTCCCTTCAGCGTCTTGTTCCTGATTTTAGTCCACAGGTTCAACTCTGTGGCTTTCACCTCGTCGGTCTCTGGATCGTTCTTTATTTTAGCCATAATGGTGTCGATCTTCTCCATCTCGAGATCGATTATGTCGTCCATGATGCGCTGGGCACATGCCACGTGCGTTTTGAACAGATCGTAGTCGAAATAGGCATCGGGCGTAAACGGATTGACCACATAGGAATACAGGTTGATGGCTACAAGGCGGCAACTGTCATAAGGACATAGCGGAATCTCGCCACAAGGATTAGTGGAAATGGTGCGGAAACCCAGATCGGCATAGCAGTCGGGGACCGACTCGCGGGTTATTGTGTCCCAAAACAACACCCCCGGCTCAGCACTTTTCCATGCGTTATGCACAATCTTGCGCCATAGCTTTGAAGCATCGATATCTTTTTTATAGAGCGGATTATCTCCTTTTATGGGGTATTGCTGGCGATAGGTGCGGCCCTCAACGGCAGCCTTCATAAACTCGTCGTCGATGCGCACCGACACGTTTGCCCCGGTCACCTTACCCTCGGTCATCTTGGCGTCGATGAAAGCCTCTGAGTCGGGGTGCTTGATGCTCACGGTGAGCATTAGCGCGCCACGGCGTCCGTCCTGAGCCACTTCGCGGGTTGAGTTGGAGTAGCGCTCCATAAAGGGAACCAGGCCAGTCGAGGTGAGAGCCGAATTCTTCACGGGAGTGCCCTTGGGACGGATGTGCGAAAGGTCGTGCCCCACCCCGCCGCGGCGTTTCATCAGTTGCACCTGCTCCTCATCAATCTTGATGATGCCGCCATACGAATCAGGGTCGCCATCAAGGCCCACAACGAAGCAATTCGACAGCGAGCCCACCTGATAGTTGTTCCCAATGCCGGCCATCGGGCTTCCTTGAGGCACAACGTATTTGAAGTGGCTTATCAGACCGAGTATCTGGTCCTCATCCATTGGATTGGGATACTTTTTCTCTATCCTGGCCAGTTCCGACGCGATGCGGTGATGCATGTCGTCGGGAGTCAGCTCATAAATGTTACCAAAGGAATCCTTCAACGCATATTTGCTTGTCCAAACCCTTGCCGCCAATTCATCACCATCGAAATACTTCAATGTGGCGGTATAGGCTTCATCGTAAGAATAAGTTTTATTG
>CAVIEK010000189.1:0-2786 GCA_963641805.1 Bacteroides fragilis | reverse complement strand
GGTCAGCGTCGGTGGCAAGGACACTAAATTCATGCAATTTGTTGACGACAACCATGTGAGAATGATCACGCCCGAAGGCGGTTTCACCACAGTAGAACTTAGCCAAGAAGGCGTTTATGCCTATGAGCAAATGGCAAACTCAAGCTTTTATGCGATGAAATAACAACGGCATTCACCTTGTCGGTGGCTTCGCCACCTATGAACAATGAATCGGCCCGCACGCTGCAATGGATTATTCCGAGCAAGTTGTGCGGGCTTGTTTTATTGAGCATTTGAGATTTCGGTTTTTCTCTGAATTCTTAGCACCTTTTTAGGTACAAGAACCATAGACAATGATTGACCTGAAGCACAAACAAGAGTAGTTATTATTATTTCACAGGGTGTTTATCACTGTGCGGCTTTCCTATAAAGCATCACTGCAATTATTGAGTAAATCACATTGGGAATCCACATCGCTACACGAGGTGAGGTATATCCGCTCACAGCAAAAGTCTGTGTTACAGTCATAAACAATATGTAGGAGAAACTCAGCAACAAGCCGACGCCTATGTTCATGCCCATACCGCCACGAACCTTGCGCGACGAAAGTGATAGTCCTATCACTGTTAGAATAAATGCAGCCGCAGTCATTGCATAGCGTTTTTCATATTCTATCTCAAAGCCTTGGATATTTGCCACGCCACGGTTTTTTTGCTTGCTGATGTATTCCTTCAACTGTGGTGAAGTGAGCATTTCCTGGTCATTTTTTGAGATGAGAAAATCCTTAGGGTCGAAATTTAGCACTGTATCCATATCAGTGCCCTTTATCATTTTCTCATCCAAGCCTTTGAACGTGCGAATCACATAATTGTGTATGTGCCATTTCCCCAACGTGTCATATTTCACATTCTCGGCAGTAAGGCGGGACTTTAACGTGTTACCATCAAACTCATCGAGAGAAAAGCGGTAACCAAGTTTCAACGGATTGTCATAGCGAGCCATATGTGCCATTACGTTAGGACGAATCTGCAACTGGATATTGTCACCATAGTCCACGCGTTTGTTGTTCACCCATTGGTTGGTATATTCAATTCGTTTCACATTGGCAGGCGGTATCACATACAAAGACAGCAACAATGTGCCCACTGCAATGACTGTTGCACTGGCCATATACGGCACAAGCAATCGCTTAAAGCTTATGCCACTCGACAAGATAGCTATTATCTCACTGTGATCGGCCAGTTTCGAAGTAAAGAAAATCACTGAGATAAACACAAACAAGGGTGCGAACTGATTAGCGAAATACGGTAAGAAGTTCATGAAATACTTGAACACGGTCTCGCTAACTGGCGCAGTGAGCATGGCGTCAATCTTCTCGTTGAAGTCAAACATTACAACAATGGCCAAAAGGAGCAGTATGGCAAAAAAGAAAGTGCCGAGAAACTGCTTCATGATATAGGCATCAAAATGCTTGACAAGCCTCCGGCGCATAGGTTTTGACGATTGTTGGGGCGAGGACGGTGACGAACAAGTGGCCGTTGTGCCAGCATCTTCACTTTTCACACAGTCAACCACCGCCCCTCCATTAACATCCGCACTGCCAGTGGTTGTGGCAGTTGCCATTTCTGTATCAACTGTTGAATCAGTATCCGATACCTTTATTCCATTGACATCAACACCGGGCTTATGGTGAACCGAAGCCTTAATAGATGATAATATGTGTTTTAGGCCAAACAATTCCACTATAGTCTTACCATTAAACGCTGAACCATATCGGCTTTCCACGACTTGAAATCGCCGGCTTGGATATGCTTTCGAGCCTCACCCACCAGCCACAAATAGAATGCCAAATTATGCAGACTGGCAATTTGAAGTGCCAAAATCTCCTGTGCGGCAAAAAGATGGCGAAGATAAGCCTTGGAATAAATATGGTCGACAAACGAAGCCCCATCGGGTTGTAGTGGCGAGAAATCATCAGCCCACTTCTTGTTGCGCATGTTCATCGTTCCATGTTGGGTGAACAACATTCCGTTGCGGCCGTTGCGCGTGGGCATCACACAGTCCATCATATCGACACCGCGATCGATGGCCTCAAGGATGTTAACAGGCGTTCCCACTCCCATCAGATAACGAGGCCGATCGGTAGGAAGGATGTCGTTGACCACCTCTATCATTTCATACATCATCTCGGTGGGCTCACCCACAGCCAGTCCGCCAATGGCATTGCCCTCTGCCCCAAGGTCGGCCACAAATCTTGCGCTTTCTTGACGCAAATCCTTATAAACGCACCCCTGCACAATGGGAAAAAAAGCCTGACTGTGTCCGTATTTGGACTCCGTGTCATTAAAGTGCTTCCATCCACGCTCTAACCATCGCTCTGTGAGCGATAACGACTTGCGGGCATAGTTGTAGTCGGCAGTTCCAGGCGGGCATTCATCCAGGGCCATCATAATGTCACTTCCTATGCTACGCTGAATGTCAACCACCTTTTCGGGAGTAAACAAATGCTTTGACCCGTCTATATGGCTGCGGAAAGTAACACCTTCTTCCCTGAGTTTCCGGTTGGCTGCCAGTGAGAATACTTGAAATCCACCGCTATCGGTCAATATCGGCTTGCTCCAACCATTAAATTTGTGCAGGCCTCCGGCTCGCTCAATGATGTCCATGCCGGGTCTTAAATATAAATGATATGTGTTGCCCAAAATGATTTGGGCCTTTACGTCATCGGCCAAATCAGGCATTTGCACGGCTTTAACCGCCCCGACTGTGCCTACTGGCATAAAAATCGGGGTCTCGATGTCGCCGTG
>CAVIEK010000188.1:0-2786 GCA_963641805.1 Bacteroides fragilis | reverse complement strand
ATAGTAAACAATGCCAATTATCTGCATTATTTAGAGTACACGCGGCACGAGTTCTGCAAAGACAGCGGACTGTCGTTCAAAGCCATGACCGACGAAGGAATTGTTCCCGTGGTGGCTCGCATCGAAGTCGACTACAAGGCTCCGTTGCGGAGTGGCGAAGTTATGACTAGCAGACTATGGCTCGAGCAAAGAGGAGTAAGGTTCATATTTCACCAAAACATAATTCATGGTGACTCAGGCATAGTTGCCGTTGATGCCATTGTCACAGTAGTATGCCTGGAAAACGGAAAGCCTTCACGCGGTGAGCGCTTGACAAAAGTTTTTGCAAAATTCATGAAGTGAGCACCGACAGTCTGACATACCGAATTGCATTTGCCAGCGTACGCGGAATGGGCATCGACTTGGCCAACAAGATACTTGACGTGATACCTTCTGAGCAAGAGTTCTTTTCACTCAGTGAGAAAGAACTCAAATCAATCACAGGAAGTCACAGTAAATTGTGTGAGCGAGAATACCGCAATGCCCAGCTCGAGCGGGCAAAACGCGAGGTGGAATTTGTCGAGGAGTCACACATAGGTGTGACATACTTTACCGACAATGACTTCCCCGCCAGGTTGCTTAATGCCCCGGATGCTCCTATTTTGCTATACACTTGCGGGCGTTGCAATCCGAATCCCGCACACGCGATAAGCATTGTCGGCACAAGGCGGGCTACCGTCTATGGCGCCCATTTCTGCGACACTCTTATTGCCGACTTGGCCGAGCGTCTTCCCGACTTGGTCGTAATCAGCGGACTTGCCTATGGCATCGACATCAGTGCCCATCGCGCCTGCCTGAGGCACGGCGTACCCACTGTTGCCGTTCAAGCAAGAGGCCTAAATAAAATCTACCCTGCCGACCACCGTAACGACGCTAAGGAGATTGTGAAGCGCGGAGGAGCAATTGTGACCGACTACCAATCACAGGACGAGATCCACCGTGGTAACTTCCTTGCACGAAACCGCATTATCGCTGCTCTCTCCGACTGCACTATTGTCGTTGAGTCGGCCGAGAAAGGCGGGGCTTTGGTTACGGCAAGTATTGCGCAAAGCTATAATCGCGATGTATTTGCACTGCCAGGCAGGACAAGTGACCCCTACTCTACTGGATGTAACAACCTAATAAAGAACAACAAGGCTGGTCTCATAACAGGTGCCGACGACCTTATTGAATCAATGCGTTGGATCGACAAAACCGTCACAAAAGGAAAGACACTGGAATTGTTTCCAGAACTGAGCGAAGAGGAACAGCGTATCGTCGACGTTATAAGAGATATGGGTGACGTGCACATCAACACATTGACTGAAAAGCTCGGCATACCGGTTTACAAAATCATGAGCACGCTTGTCGATCTTGACTGCCGCAGAATAGTATTGGCAAAACCCGGTTGCAGATATTGTCTTGCATAATGCACATCTATAAATCAGTTTATTGAATTAATTATTAACACATCAAAATACTCCGTTATCATGACTACAAAAAAAACAATTCCAGATTCAGAGCTGATAATCAATTCTGACGGATCCATTTTCCACCTGCACTTGACTCCCGAGCACCTGCGCGACAATATCATAGTCTGTGGAGACCCGGGACGGGTCAATATGATCGCATCCTACTTCGACAGCAAAGAGTTTGAAATCCAGAGTCGAGAATTTCATACCATAGGCGGAACATACCGTGGCAAGCCCGTAATGGCCCTGTCGCACGGTATAGGAAGCGACAATATCGACATAGTAATGACAGAGCTTGACGCACTTGCCAATGTGGATTTCGCCACACGCACCGTGAGGGACTCTCACCGCACTCTCAATATCATAAGGATAGGAACATCGGGCGGACTGCAGCCATTCGTTCCGGTAGGTACGCCTGTGATAGCCGCAAAAGCTATTGGATTTGACGGCGTGCTAAACTATTATGAAGGACGAAACAGCATTTGCGATTTGGATTTTGAGAATTCATTTTGCAAGGCTGTAAATTGGAACCCTCAATTTGCCGCTCCTTATATCGTGGATGCCGATGAGTCGCTTGTGGAAAAAATTGGCCGTGACGACATGGTAAAGGGTTGCACAATATCGGCGATAGGATTCTATGGCCCCCAAGGACGTGAGGTGAGGCTGCCGCTTGCAGAGCCCGAACTGAACCACCGCATCGAGGCGTTTGACTACAACGGCATCAAAATCACCAACTATGAGATGGAAAGCGCCGCACTTCAGGGTATGGCTAAATTAATGGGCCATCGTGCAATGACTATCTGTTCAATCATAGCCAACCGCGTAGCCACATCAGTGAACCCCAACTATAAAACAGCGATGAATGACCTGATCGGGAATGTGCTTGACCGCTTGCTCGGCGATTAGTCAATAGCACCCACCATCCACCCACACTTTATACAGCGACTCACCCTCGATCCAAGACTTCGACAAGGTGAGTCGTTTTCATATAACCACACATCACATATAGATGTGCGACATTATTGGCCGTTGCCTGACAAAAACCTCCCGCATGATGCAACAACACATGTTGTAAAACATAAATCTTAGCCAAAATCATCATTTTTGCTGACAAAAAGAAAAAAAACACATTTATTTTATAGAATGTCTCAGATATTTCAATACAATTTATTATATTTGTGAACATAAATATTGCTTGTAACACGTGATTATGGCAATATTTATACGAGATTTTTTAATTCTAAGCATAAACTAATTTATTTTACTAATACAACGACACATGAAGGTATACAAGAC
>CAVIEK010000187.1:0-2819 GCA_963641805.1 Bacteroides fragilis | reverse complement strand
GTCATTTGAGAACTCGGCGACGGTGACCGTAGGATATAGCGACGCCATAACCGGAGCACGGCAAATCAAAATGCTCGGTCTCGCAGGGCCATACACACAAGTGCTTGACGAAAGCCGCCCAGTGATGCGCGGTCTCGCAGCGCCTTATGCCATGACCTACACTCCGGGTATGTGGCTGAAATCAATCCAAGTGTCAAAAGGCGTGTCGAGCGTGTCGGCCGGACATGATGCCATCGCAGGCCAAATCAACCTCGAATACCGCAAGCCCACCGACGAGGAGAAATTCTTTGGCAATGTGTATTTCGACGATATGTTGCGCCCCGAGATAAACCTCTCGGCAGCCATTCCGCTCACCGCCGACAAGCGACTGTCGACCGTGATTCTCGCCCACGGATCGCTCGACACCGACTGGCGTGAAATGAGCGCCATGGACCGCAACGGCGACGGATTCCGTGACCAGCCGAGCACCCGACTCTTGAACGTGGCCAACCGCTGGCTCTACATGGCACCCAGCGGCATGCAGCTGCGTTGGGGCTGGCGGGCTCTTGCCGACCGCCGAATCGGAGGCAACGTGCACTTTGACGGTAGCGAGGCCATGCGACAAGCCATGTCCGACAATTGGAACAGTGGCGCCGCCTATGGCTCGCGCACCGACAACAGGGCAGCCAATGCCTATGTGAAACTGGCCTTGCCGGTGGGCGCAGGAATATACGATCCCGAAGCCAAGAGCGAAAAACGCTCGAGCATAGCCGCCGTCATCGACTACGACCACTTCAACGAGCGCGCCTACTTCGGGCTCAACGACTACCACGGACGCGAAAACGACATCACTGCGAGCATAATGCTTAACACCTACTTCAACCTGCATTCATCGCTCATGGTGGGTCTGCAGACACGCATGGCCTATTACCGCGAACGCCTGGCCGTAAACACCCCATGGCAAACAGCAACACCGGCCACCGGACTAAGTCTTGACCGCGACGAGCGCGAGGCTGGCGCCTATGCCGAATACACCTACACACTGAAAGACAAACTGTCGGTAGTGGCGGGGCTGAGGCTTGACCATAACGACCTGCACCGCCGGTGGCTGCTCACACCTCGTGCCCATGTGAAATGGGACATCACACCACGCACGGCACTCCGAGCATCGGCCGGACTGGGATACCGCACAGCCAACGTCATCACCGACAACATAGGCATTCTCACCACAGGCCGACACATTGAAGTCAACGGCAAGGAGGCCTCGACCGAGTCATTCGGGTCACTCGACCGTCTCGAGAAGTCGCTCACCGCAGGCATCAGCCTCACCCAGACGTTCACACTCGGCCGCGATAACGGTGCAAGCTTGAGCCTCGACTACTTCAGCACCCATTTCTACAACTCTGTGGTAATCGACCAAGAGTGGAGCGCTGCTGCCATCAACATCTATAGCACACACAACCCTGCCACGGCACACAACGTGCAGCTCGACTTCAACTGGACACCCCTGTCTCGATTCGACATCCTCGCCACCATACGCTATACAGCCAGCAAAATGACCATCAACCGTCCCAACGGATCGACTACTTGGATCGAGCGCCCACTCATAAGCCGCGTAAAGGGATTGCTGAACCTGCAATATGCCACCAAATTCAGACTGTGGGTTTTCGATGTAACGGCACAAGTCAATGGGTCTCAGCGTATTCCCACCACCACGGGTTTACTGGCCGACGATAGCCACTCGCCTTCCTACCCCATGCTTTTTGCCCAAGTGACCCACAAAATAGGCAAGGCCGACATCTATGCCGGTTGCGAGAACATCACCGACTACAGGCAAAGCACACCTGTAATCGAGGCCTCCAACCCATTCAGCACGGCATTCAACTCCATGAATGTGTGGGGACCACTGATGGGACGCAAATTCTATGTGGGTGTGCGGTTTAATTTATATTGAAAATGACTAAATAAGCAAAACGGCAAAGTAGCCGGCATTTCCCTTTTGGCAAATTACGCTACTTTTGCAAAAAACAACAAAAACGATTATGAAAAAGTTACTATCACTATCCCTGGCCATTGTGCTTACTATCTTTGCGGCATGGGCCAAAGAAAGCGCCAACGTGACAACCAAGGTGTTCAAAGCCGATGTCACTTGCCAAAACTGCGCCGACAAGATCATGAACAATGTGCCCTCGCTCGGCAAGGGCGTGAAAGACGTGAAAGTGGACGTGGCGCAGAAGACCGTCACTGTCACTTACGATGCAGCCAAGAACACTCCCGCCAACATCATCAAGGGACTTGCATCACTCAGCGTGGCCGCCAGCGAGGCTACTGACGCCTCTGCCAGCGCCACAACACAAGATTGCGCCAAGATAAAGGCCAGCTGCTGCAAGCGTGCCAGCGAGGCTAAGGTGAGCGACGACTGCTGCAAGGCTCAGGCACAAGCCGCACAGGCCGCAGCTCATACCGAATGCCCCGAGATGGTGACTGAGTGCAAGGTAGCCCGTAACACCGAGGACTGCCACAAAGCCACAAGCGCTACTGCCTGCGAGGCTAAAAATGCGGCAGCCTGCGATCACGGCAAAGCCGATGCCTGCAAAGCCAACAAGACTGACTGCAAAGCTGCCGGCACTAAGAAATGCACCGGTTGCACCAATGCTCAAAAGCAAAAGCAGTGAAATAGCGCGTTGCAAGCAACAACTTATCAACCGGCCGGGGACAAATGCCTTCACAAGCGTCTGTCCCCGGTTTGTCTTTTCAATGCCGCATGGCACAGAAACGAGCCACTAGCCTGCGGCACACATATATTGCCACTGAGCAACTTGCCAAACTCACGACTGAAA
>CAVIEK010000186.1:1922-2869 GCA_963641805.1 Bacteroides fragilis | reverse complement strand
CCTATTTACCAACTATTTAATCTTTAAAAGACTATGACACGACGTTTTTTAACTCTTATCGTCTTTGGCCTGCTTGCTTCGGCACAGGCATTTGCACAAATGCATTTCAGCGCAAGCCTTAACAACAACCACCTTTGGAGAGGTGCAGAAGTGAGCGACGGCCTTGTTCTCGAGGCTGACGCATCGGTTACATTTGCCGACGGCCACCTGAACGTGGGCTTGTGGGGTGGCACCAACACATCGGGCAACTACAAGGAATTTGACTATCACGCATCATTCACGGCCAAGGGATTCACCCTTGCAGTATGGGATATCTTCAACTTCTCACCCGGTGCCAGCTACGACAATCAAGACTTCTTCAACTACAACGCCCACACCACAGGCCGCTTTCTGGATGTGACTGCGAGCTACAACTTTGCGACCATCGCGCCCAAGGTGCCTCTCACTCTGTCTTGGTCGACAGTGGTATTTGGCCGCGACCGCGTGAAGTATCTTTCGAATCCCGGCACAGATGATGACCACAACATCTACTCGACTTGGATCTACGGAGAGTACCGTGTATGGCAAAACAAGGATTGGGCCGTTGATGCAGGTCTCGGCCTCAACTTCGCCCTCAACAATGCAAAAGGCACACACGTGAACTTCTTCGGCGAGCACTACGGCATCAACACCATTAACCTGAAAGTGACCCGCCAAGTGCGTCTCGGCAAGTGGCATTTCCCGGTATATGCCAACGCTCTGTTTAACCCGCAGGCACGCAAGGGATATTACCAGATTGGTGCAACACTGCTGTCATTCTAAGCAATTCCCACACGTCACAACGAAGGCGAGAAACCGCTCAAGCGGTTTCCCGCCTTCGGTTTTTGTCGCCCCACCACCAATCGGCTACTCCGCAACAGCAGCCAACCGGCGTTAGGCATATTTAACCCCACCACACGTTAATTAAC
>CAVIEK010000186.1:0-1912 GCA_963641805.1 Bacteroides fragilis | reverse complement strand
CAATTGTATAATTTTTTTCTACTTTTGCCATAGTATATCAGTTATTTCTATTGTGCGTTTTTAATATCGCCACAAGACGTGTGCTTGATTTGTTACTGTGTTTTTCTGCCATAAGGCCTTTTAGTCACATCACGCGACACCGACCACTATACATTAGACCATAGCTTGCATTCACGAGTCACAAAAGGCTCCGCCCACTCTGTAACACGAAACGAGGACCACAACAGTTGATTTCACACAACACACTATGCAGGATTCAACATTCTTAGAACTACAGTCGCAGTTTTGCCTGATTTTCATTGTTGCCACAACCGTGTTTGGAGCGACTCGACTGTTGCTGCGATCTAGGTTCACCAGCACCGACGGCAAGCGGTTTCCCACAAGCATCCACATCTCGTTTTTCTTAATAGGGACGATGATGCTGACACCCTATGTGGCGTGGCCCGCCGACGAGGCCGTGTGGAACTACGTGCGTGCATTCAACATCCTGTACTACCCCATGGGGTTTATCATGGGATTTGAGATACTCAACAACCATAGCACACACGTGGCGAAAGCCGCCGCCATCACATCGCTATGCGTCATAGCGATACTACTCGCCATGCTACTCACCGGACACGAGCGGCTGCTCACCGACACTTGGAGTGCCATTGCTACCATTACCGCAGTCATCGGCGCGGCCCAGACCGCCGTAGTGTTCTCTTTCACACGCCGGCTGAAAAAAGACATCGACCGATATAACACAGCAAGCTATTCCAACCAAGACGACTTCTACTATAAGTGGACAAAGATAATGATTTACTATCCCGCAATTTGGCTGATAATTATGTGGGCGATGTTTTTCACCGGTAACCGCTGGGTAATGGTAGCGAGCGCATTGCCACTCATCGCCTCAAACATCATTATAATGTCGAAAATGATGCTCCGCCCCGACGGATTGACCATGAGACGCGTCACCACCACCATCACATCGAAAGACGAGCACGGCAAGCAACGCGAGATCGACCTTGAGGAAGACCCCAACGACAACAGCCAAATTGAGAACTACGACGAAGTGAGAGACGAAGTGATCAAGGTGATTGGGCGACGCTACCTTGAGCCGAACATCACTCGGACAGAAGTGCTTTCAGACATTTCTTACGGGAAAAAGACCGAAGCCGGGCGGTTCATCACCCAAATTGGTTTCTATGATTTGGTGAACATGTTCAGATTGAGGCACGCCGAGCTCTACCGGCAAGCATTTCCCAACGCCACACAGGATGCCGTGGCAGCTGCCTCGGGATTCGCGTCACGCTTTGCCTTGCACCGTGCATTAAAGCGAAACATAATTGCCGACCAGAGCCTGCTCAAAGACTTCAATCCCACAATTGTGATGTAGCAAAACGGCTAAGACGCACATCGATAAGGCCCAAACGCACAACCATGTGGCTATAACGCACATGCGCACTCTCATGCGCACCGTTTTTCGCACGGTGTGCTTTATTTTTGCGCAAAACATCTAACAAAAATATGACTTTAAACCATTTGTTGGCTTCTAGCGCATTGCAGAGCCGCAAGAGGAAAAGGGAATTAAACAAAAAAATAATTAGATTTCACACATCTTGTTTTTATAAAAGAGTTTAATACCGATTCAACCAAACGCCCTGATTGCACACATCGGAAATATAATGCACGAAAAACGCCAAAGCCTTGGGACAGCAGCACGCCATCACACACAACGGACTGCCGTCCCATAATTTCTCACTTTGCATCATCGGAATGTCGGCTTATAGGCACAGAGCACGGCTCATAAAAGAGTGACTTGACGCGTCCTGCCCCCTGCTAAAGCGGCGCTGGCGTTTATATGAAAAAGTAAATCCCAGACTCAACGTCCAGGATTGCTTAACTAATTAACCTTCTAATACCATTAACA
>CAVIEK010000185.1:0-2890 GCA_963641805.1 Bacteroides fragilis | reverse complement strand
GGTGAAAGTCCCGAGTAAGCCCTAATAGCGGGAATTACATAGCCAAGAGCAAGGGCGTTCACCGTGAGGTGAAATCTGAAAGAAGCTGGAAGCAAACATCTGGCCTAACTGACAGAAGCCTCTCATATAAGGCACATGACTGTTGATGAGATTGCGGCACAAATCAAAATCACACGCTAAGCCGGGTCATCGGCCACTGCCTCGTCTTTGTCGTCAGGCGATTTGTCGCAAGCTCGACGTTGCAGCAGGTCGTCGGCAGTGAAGCCCACAAAGCAGAGCCCGCTTATCAGTGACATCAGCTCAGTGCTGATGTCGCACGTCAGCATGGCCACTCCTGCGGCCATTACTGCCAGTGGAATCACAAAAAGCCACCAGTCGAGTCTCATGGCCTTGCGCATTGCTATAGGTGTGACAGCCTGATACATTCCCATCGCAGTGACCAATATGGCCGTGATGACACCGATTGTGTCGACAAACAGATGCCCCCTTATCATAAGCACCACACCAAAGCACAGCCCGCCCACGGCACTTGCCGTTACGGCAAGGCTCACCGGCTCTTTGCGCTTTCGCATTGTGGCCACAGAGCCAACGAGGCTTGTCACGGCGGCCACTGCAAACGCCATACCTATCAAGCGTGCGATCCATGTGACAAAGTCGGGTGATGAGTGAAATACCAAAAATGCGACTCCCGCAATGGCAACAACCGCGTCAACCGCTGCTGAACTTAATTTTATCTTCATCCTTACGTTTATTTTAGGGTTACTCTTTGTTTCAAAAAACGTATTCGGCAACTAAATTACGCAATGTTTGGAAAACGGAATTAAAGTTTCAGCAAAATTTCCTAAATTTGCATAACATGACTATGGATAAGCGAGCAAAACTATTCGTTATAATAAATCCCGGGTCGGGCACCCACAGCAAGGAAGCCGTCCCCGCTATGATTGACAGCATTCTTGACCATGCCAAGTGGAATGTGACCGTTCGCGTGCTTGAGCCCAACATGCTCTTGAGCCCGCTTGTGAGCGAGGCGATAGCCGACGGTTACCAGGGTGTTGTGGCCGTGGGTGGTGACGGTACGGTCAACGGTGTGGCGGCGTCGTTGCGTGATACCGGAATCGCACTTGGCATAGTGCCTTGCGGCTCGGGCAACGGCCTTGCTCGGCATTTGCAGATTCCTGTCAACATCGAGAAATCGCTCCGCATCATCAACGACGGGCACGTTGAGAACTTTGACTATTGCACCGTCAACGACCGGCCCTTTTTCTGCACTTGCGGCATGGGCTTCGACGCGCAGGTGGCCGAGCGCTTCTCGCAAGAGGGATCGCGCGGACCGCTCACTTACCTCAAGTCGGCATTTATGGAATATGTGAAATTCCATCACGAGACCTACCGCATTGACATCAACGACAACACCATGTTTGAGAAGGCTTTTGTAATTGCCTGTGCCAATGCCTCGCAGTATGGCAACAACGCCTACATCGCCCCCAAAGCAAGCATGCGTGACGGCCTAATCGACGTGGTGGTGATTCATCCGTTCCTGCCCATCGTGGCACCCATCGTGGGGTTGAAACTATTCACCCGCGACATCGATAAGGACATCAACATCAGCACCTACACCACACCGCAGCTTAAAATCTACCGCGAGGCATCCGGGGTGATGCACCTCGACGGCGAGCCTGTCGATATGCCCGCCGAACTTACGATTGCTTGCCATCCGCAAGGCATTCGCATCTTTTGTGCCGATGATGTGCCGCAATCGGTGTGACACGACTGGTTCCCTCGCACGTGTCCCCCCTTGTCAACCAGCATAATCCATGCTTCGGCAGGTGCCGTATGCCGCTTTTCGGCCCGCTTCTCTCATCCTGTCGGTCATTTTGGTAATAGAATCGGTGATTTGTGCAATAGCAGTGAATGGCCGATGTAGTAATTTTGGGAAAATTCCAAGACTGCGAAATCAATCACGATAGATAACATTAAAATGATAGAGAAATGAGAGACAGAATCATAGCAATGCTCGCTGCCGCGGCTTGTTGCTGCGGAGCGATGGCTCAGTCGGTGGTCTACATGACCAAGGAAATAACCCCGGAGTCGCTGGTCAAGGTGTATGAGGCGCTTGGCGTCAATCCTAAAGGCCGTGTCGCCGTTAAGATCAGCACGGGCGAAAGCGGTGGTCACAATTACCTTAAGCCCACATTGATACGCGGACTCGTGGATAGGGTCAACGGCACACTGGTTGAGTGCTGCACTGCTTATGGCGGCAGCCGTCAGGATAAGGGCAAGCATTGGGCCACGGTTCGCGCCCATGGTTTCGACTCGATTGCTCCGGTCGACATCATGGATGAGTTCGGGCAGATGCGCATAGCTGTCAAGGACAAGAAACACATCAAATATGACATAGTGGGTGACCATCTTGCAAGCTACGACTTCATGATCAACCTTGCCCACTTCAAGGGGCATGCGATGGGCGGTTTCGGTGGTGTGCTCAAGAACCAGTCGATAGGTGTGGCGTCGACCGCCGGGAAGGCGTATATACACACTGCCGGAAAGACCGACCGTGCCGACTCACTGTGGCAGAACATTGCAAAGCAAGACGACTTTCTCGAGAGTATGGCAGCCGCGGCGCAGGGTGTTGCCAACTATTTCGGCCAAAACATAGTGTATATAAATGTGATGAACAACATGAGTGTTGACTGCGACTGCAGCAGCCATCCCGCCGAGCCCATGCTCAAGGATATGGGGATTCTGGCATCGACCGATCCCGTTGCCCTTGATCAGGCGTGCCTCGACTTGGTGTTCAACCACAAGGCCTCGGAAGGTGATGACGAAAAACCGCTCATCGAGCGCATCAACCGTCAGCACGGCACCTATATAACCGATTATGCTGAGAAAA
>CAVIEK010000184.1:0-2939 GCA_963641805.1 Bacteroides fragilis | reverse complement strand
CAATGCGGTAATACATCTTGTTAAGTTTGTCCGTCTCCATCTCTCCTGTTTGTGTTCGGGGGGCCTTGCAGTAGGCCTTCAGCGCTTTTTATGGCCGCCGTTTTTGCATAAATAACTCAAAAATAAGTACCTTTGCGGTATATTTCTTGTAAAGTTAAACGTTTTGTTCGACTTGCACAATATCTCAATCAGGAAATTTAAATTATTCATTTTTAAATATGCTAACAGCTAAGGAAATACGTGATTCGTTCAAGCATTTCTATGAGAGCAAGGGTCACCATATCGTGCCCTCGGCCCCTATGGTAATCAAGGACGACCCTACATTGATGTTCACAAATGCGGGCATGAATCAGTTTAAGGACATTATTCTCGGTAACAAGACCCCAAAATGGCGCCGTTGCGCCGACTCGCAGAAGTGCTTGCGCGTGAGTGGTAAGCACAACGACCTTGAGGAAGTGGGCCACGACACATATCACCACACCATGTTTGAAATGTTGGGCAACTGGTCGTTCGGCGACTATTTCAAGCATGAGGCCATCGACTATGCCTGGGAATTCCTCACCGAGGTGATGCATATCGACCCCAAGAATCTTTATGCCACAGTCTTTGAGGGCTACGAGCCCGAGGGACTTTCGCGCGACGATGAGGCCGCTGGCTATTGGATGGCTCACCTTCCTGAAGACCACATTATCAATGGTAACCGCCACGACAACTTCTGGGAAATGGGTGATACTGGTCCTTGTGGCCCATGCTCCGAAATCCACATCGACCTACGTGCCGACGAGGAGAAGGCCAAGGTCCCTGGCGCTGAGCTTGTGAACAAGGACAATCCGCTGGTAATTGAGATTTGGAACCTTGTGTTCATGCAATATAACCGCAAGGCCGACGGCTCTCTCGAACCGCTGCCTGCTCGCGTCATTGACACCGGCCTCGGCTTTGAGCGCCTGTGCATGGTGATGCAGGGAAAGAAATCAAATTATGATACCGACGTGTTCCAGCCTCTAATCAAGAAAATCGGCGAGATTGCCGGCAAGAGCTATGGCGTGAATGCCGATGTGGATGTGGCTATGCGTGTGATTGCCGACCACGTGCGCACCATCGCATTCTCGGTGGCCGACGGGCAGCTGCCGAGCAACGCCAAGGCAGGCTATGTGATCCGTCGCATCCTGCGCCGCGCCGTGCGCTACGGCTACACCTTCCTCGGACTCAAAGAGGCTTTTATGTATCGTCTTATCGACACTCTTATCGACTCAATGGGTGAGGCTTATCCCGAAATCAAGGCTCAGTCCGAGCTCATTAAGCATGTCACCAAGCAGGAAGAGGACGCATTCTTGCGTACTTTGGCCACGGGCATCAAGCTCATCGACCACATTGTGGCTCAGGCCAAGGCCGATGGCTTGAAGGAAATCGACGGCAAGGAGGCTTTCGTCCTCTATGACACCTATGGGTTCCCGCTCGATCTCACTGAGCTAATCCTTAAGGAAAATGGAATGACTGTCAACATTGCCCAGTTTGATGCCGAGATGGCCAAGCAGAAGGAGCGCGCCCGCAACGCCGCTTCGGTTGAGACCGGCGACTGGGTGGAGCTCCATGAGGGCACTACCGAGTTTGTGGGATATGACCTTACTGAATGCGACACCGAGGTGCTCCGCTACCGCATGGTGAAGCAGAAAAACAGCACCTATTATCAGCTCGTGCTTTCGCGTACTCCGTTCTATGCCGAGATGGGCGGACAGGTGGGCGACAAGGGTGTGCTCACGTGTGGTGATGAGAAGATAGAGATAATCGATACCAAGCGCGAAAACAATCTCCCCGTGCACATTGCAAAGAAAATTCCGGCCGACATCACCGAGACGTTCCATGCGGCAATCGACGTGGAGGCTCGTCGTGCTATCTCGTGCAACCACACTGCAACCCACCTCCTTCATGCCGCTTTGCGCCAGGTGCTTGGCGACCATGTGGCTCAGAAGGGATCATATGTCGACTCCAAAATGCTGCGGTTCGACTTCTCTCACTTCCAGAAGGTGACTCCTGATGAACTTCGCGAGGCTGAGCGCGTGGCCAATGCCATGGTGCGTCAGGCCATACCTCTCGAGGAACATCGTGACATGCCCATTGAGCAGGCCAAGGCTCTAGGCGCGATGGCTCTATTCGGTGAGAAATACGGCGACTCGGTGCGTGTGGTCAAGTATGGCGACTCTATTGAGCTTTGCGGCGGCACGCATGTGCCCAATACTGGCAACATCGGGATGATTAAAATCCTCTCCGAGAGTTCTATCGCAGCCGGAATACGCCGCATCGAAGCCATAACCGGCCGAGAGGTAGAGCTTGCCCTGTACAAGCTCGAGGATGTGCTCAACGGCATCAAGCAACTCTTCAACAATGCGCCCGATGCCGTGGCGGCAGTGAGAAAGTCGATCGATGACAATGCCGCTCTTCGCAGGCAGGTCGACGGTTTCATCAAGGCTCGCATTCAGGCGGCTAAGGACGATGTTCTCAAAAATGCTGATGAGGTGGGAGGTATCCGTATCGCTAAAATCAGTGGCCCCATGCTTGCAGATGTGGTTAAGGGTATCGCATTCGCAATCAAGGCCGATGCGGTGGAGAAAACCGTTTTCCTTGCCGCCACTAAAGACAACGACAAGCCAATGCTCACTGTCATGATTAGCGAGGATCTCGTCAAAGACGGTCTTAATGCTGGTAAGATTGTGCGAGAAGCCGCCAAACTCATTCAGGGTGGTGGCGGAGGCCAGCCGCATTTTGCCCAGGCTGGTGGTCGCAATGTCGATGGCCTGAGTGCGGCACTCGACAAGATGTGTGAGCTCATTGGCACTCATTGAGCCATCCTTTCGCCTTATAAATAAGGTATAGACAAAAAATAAGCAGGCCCGTCTGTCAGTCGGGTCTGTTTTTATTTACTATACTGGTGCGCTGATGGG
>CAVIEK010000183.1:1410-3002 GCA_963641805.1 Bacteroides fragilis | reverse complement strand
TCAAACGCTTTTTCCAACATTTTACCTAATTTTGCACTTGCTGTTGGACTCTACAATTGTGCGAGTGTGCACAAAAAAACAAAAAAAGTTAGGAAAAGTGGATTATGTGCCTTAATTTTGCCGTTGTATGAGACACCGATTGATGATATTGCTTGCTGTCGCAGCCCTTGGGGGATGCTTCAGCGTGACGGCCGAGCCCAACGGGGCGCAGCGCATTGAGCTTGCCTCAGGCGCAGCGCGTGTCGAGGGTGCTGTGGGGCGCATATGCTTCACCGCCGCCAGTGGCACAGACGCGGTGTTTCAGGTCTATTCCATCACGGGCCAGCTTGTGAGGGTGGTGCGGCTCGATGCCGACTCGCACACGTCGATTGATGTGCCCAAGGGCTTCTATCTGGTACGCTATAACAATCAGTGGTCGCGCAAGGTGGTGGTGAAATAATATCGACCAGCAACGAAGCAGCAACAAGGGGTTGACGCGCGAGGCGCGGTCAGCCTTTTTTTATTGTGGGTGGCTACGTGCCACACAAGTGTGCCGCTTGGGGTCGCGGTGAAAACGACAAGGCTGCGCCTGTCCCATGAGTGGGGGCGCAGCCTTGTCGTGGCATTTTTGCGTATGGCCTCAGAACACGGGTTTGTCGCCTGTCTCGGTCAGGAAATCGTCTCCGCCTACAATCGGCGGAAGCTGGTCGACGGCCTGCGAGTTCATGCTCGACTGGTAGGTGCCCATCTCGTCGGAGCTGAGCAGCGAGTCCTCCCAGTTCTCGAATTTGGCGAAATTCTTGCGGAAGCGCATTTTCACCGTGTCGACGGCTCCGCTACGGTGCTTGGCCACTATAAACTCGGCCAGTCCGCGAATGTCGTTACCCTCGGCATCAACTCCCGACCGCTGGTAGTACTCCGGACGGTGTATGAAGCACACGATATCGGCATCCTGCTCGATGGCACCCGACTCGCGAAGGTCGCTCAGCTGGGGACGCTTGTCGTCGCGCGTCTCGGTAGAGCGGTTGAGCTGCGACAGGGCTATGATAGGTATGTTGAGCTCTTTGGCAAGTTGCTTGAGCGAGCGTGATATGGTGCTCACCTCCTGCTCACGGCTGCCGAACTTAAGGCCAGTGGCATTCATCAGCTGCAGGTAGTCGATGATGATTATCTGCACCCCTTTCTCCCTCACCAGGCGCCGAGCCTTCGAGCGGAGCTCGAATATCGACAGTGACGGCGTGTCGTCGATATACAGCGGAGCCGAGTAAAGGTTCTTTATGCGTCCCATCAGCTGGTCCCACTCGTTGGGCTTGAGTTGTCCGCTCTTGATTTTCTCGCCCTCAATCTCACACACGTTGCTTATCAGGCGGTTCACGAGCTGAAGGTTCGACATCTCGAGAGAGAAAACGCCCACCGGCTCGTTGAGGTCAACGGCCATGCTTTTGGCCATCGAGAGCACGAAAGCCGTCTTACCCATGGCAGGACGTGCGGCGATGATGATCAGGTCGCTGTTCTGCCATCCAGACGTCAGCTTGTCGAGGTCGGTAAACCCTGTCTGTAGTCCGCTGAGTCCGTTTTCGCGCTTGGCGGCCTCCTCGATTTTCTTGAGCGCC
>CAVIEK010000183.1:0-1400 GCA_963641805.1 Bacteroides fragilis | reverse complement strand
CCTCGCTGATCACGGGGTCGATTTGCGTCACGTCGCGCTTCATCGTGTTGCGGTTGAGCTCGAACAGTTTTGCCTCGGCCTCTTGCAGGAGATCCCACACGTCAATCGATTCGTCGAAAGCCTTTGTGCCTATTTGTGAGCTGAATGTGATGAGTTGTCGGGCCAGGTGCTTTTGCGCAATGATGCGGGCGTGGTATTCGATGTTGGCTGCCGACGACACTCGGCCGGTGAGCTCCGAGATGCGTATGGCGCCGCCAGCTTTCTCCAAATTGCCTTTCTTGCGCAGCTCCTCGGCCACTGTGAGCATGTCGATGGGGCGCTGTTGCACGCCCAGCGACTGTATGGCATCATAAACCAGCTGGTTGGCAGGGTCGTAGAACGACTCTGGCTTCAGTATCTCGCCGACTTCGGCATAGGCGTCCTTCTCGAGCATGAGCGCGCCGAGTACGGCCTCTTCCACATCGAGGTCTTGGGGTTGCTTCTTGCCTAAGTCCGACACCACCTCAGGGGTGTGCTGTGGACGGCGGGCCGATGCCGACTGCCGCTTGTTGTGTCCGTTTGCTAAATCTTCAAATGGCATGTTGTTCCTTTTTTGTGTTTTGTGAGATGCGAGAGAATCATTGTCGTCGCGCTGCAAATTTACGCCTTTTGCGCCGCTTGCGTGCAATCTGTGACTGCTAAGTTATGCACAACCGGTTGTTGACAACCTTGTGAGCGACCGCATGCCAACAAAAAGCGCACAGCACCATTCCTGTCGGTGATGGCGCTGTGCTTTGATGTCTTTATTTTGCGGATACCGCGATTACTCGCGCACGCGACCTACGTAAGAGCCGTCGCGGGTGTCAACCTCGATTGTCTCGTCGACGTTGATGAACAGGGGCACACGCACTGTGGCGCCGGTCTCTACGGTGGCGGGCTTCAGTGTGTTGGTGGCTGTGTCGCCTTTCACGCCAGGCTCGGTGTAGGTGACCTTGAGCTTGGTCTTGACAGGCATCTCGGCGAAGAGCACCGACTCGGTCGAGGCGTCGGCTACCACGTCGACCACGTCGCCCTCTTTCATGAAGTCGACACCAGTGATTACTGCTCGGTTGATTGGAATCTGCTCGTAGGTCTCCTGGTGCATGAATATGGCATCGTCGCCCTCTGCGTAGAGGTACTGGTAGGGGCGGTGCTCCACGCGCACGTCTTCGAGCTTCTCGCCGATGTTGAAGCGGCGTTCAAGCACGCGGCCATCGACCACGTCTTTCAGCTTGGTGCGCATAAAGGTGTTGCCCTTGCCCGGCTTTACGTGAAGGAAGTCGATGCAGAAATACAGGCGGTTGTCCATGCGGATGCATGTTCCAATTTTAATGTCTTGAGCGTTAATCATATAGTTAATGTGAAATTTAAAATTCCGTTTT
>CAVIEK010000182.1:0-3034 GCA_963641805.1 Bacteroides fragilis | reverse complement strand
GTACCAACATTTAAAATTTTACTGAAAATGGAAGAAAAAGAAATCAAAACTGCTCAGCCCGCAATCGACTCTAAGATTCCCGAAGGTCCTATCGCTGAGAAGTGGACTAACTATAAAGCACACCAAAAGCTCGTTAACCCCGCCAACAAGCGCCGCCTCGACATCATAGTCGTGGGTACCGGTCTGGCAGGCGCCTCGGCAGCCGCCACACTGGGCGAGATGGGTTTCAACGTGCTCAACTTCTGCATCCAAGACTCACCCCGCCGCGCACACTCTATCGCCGCACAGGGTGGTATCAACGCAGCCAAGAACTATCAGAACGACGGTGACTCAATCTACCGTCTGTTCTACGATACAGTAAAGGGCGGTGACTACCGCGCACGCGAAGCCAATGTGTACCGCCTCGCCGAGGTGTCGAACGACATCATCGACCAATGCGTGGCACAAGGCGTGCCCTTTGCCCGCGAATACGGAGGCCTGCTCGCCAACCGCTCATTCGGTGGCGCCCAGGTGAGCCGCACATTCTATGCCAAGGGCCAGACAGGCCAGCAGCTGCTGCTCGGTGCCTACTCTTCGCTCAACCGCATGATCCAGCTCGGCAAGGTGAAGAGCTACAACCGCTATGAGATGCACGACATCGTGATGATTGACGGCCGCGCACGCGGCATCATCGCCCGCAACCTGGTGACAGGCAAGCTCGAGCGCTTCGCAGCCCATGCAGTGGTTCTCGCCACCGGCGGCTACGGCAACACCTACTTCCTGTCGACCAACGCTATGGCCTGCAACTGCTCGGCAGCTATCGCAGCCTACCGCAAGGGCGCATACTTCGCCAACCCCGCCTATGTGCAGATTCACCCCACCTGTATCCCCGTGCACGGTGACAAGCAGTCGAAGCTCACACTGATGTCGGAATCGCTGCGTAACGACGGCCGCATCTGGGTGCCCAAAGACATTGAGACAGCCAAAAAGCTGCAAAGCGGTGAGATCAAGGGCAGCGACGTGCCCGAAGAAGAGCGCGACTACTACCTGGAGCGCCGTTACCCTGCATTCGGTAACCTCGTGCCCCGCGACGTGGCATCACGCGCCGCCAAGGAGCGCTGCGACAAGGGCTACGGTGTGAACAACACCGGCAAGGCCGTGTTCCTTGACTTCAGCGAAGCCATCAACCGCCTGGGCATCGACGCAGTGCGCGACCGCTACGGCAACCTCTTCGACATGTATGAGGAGATCACCGATGTGAACCCCGGCATCATCGCCAACGAAATCAACGGCGTCAACTACTACGAGCCGATGATGATATATCCCGCCATCCACTACACAATGGGCGGCATTTGGGTTGACTACGAGCTGCAGACTTCGGTCAAGGGCCTGTTTGCAATCGGTGAGTGCAACTTCAGCGACCACGGAGCCAACCGCCTCGGCGCATCGGCCCTCATGCAGGGCTTGGCCGACGGCTATTTCGTGCTCCCCTATACTATCCAGAACTATCTGAGCGACCAAATCTCAGTGCCTCACTTCAGCACCGACACACCGGAGTTTGACGAGGCTGAGAAGAAGGTACAGGCCAACCTCGACCGCCTGATGAACATCAAGGGCAAACGCTCTGTCGACTCAATCCACAAGGAGCTGGGTCACATCATGTGGGAATACGTGGGTATGGGCCGCACCAAAGAAGGACTCGAGACAGCCCTCAAGCTGCTCAAGGATCTGCGCCACGAGTTTGAGACCAACCTCTTCATCCCCGGCACCCAAGAGGGCATGAACGTGGAGCTCGACAAGGCATTCCGCCTGCAGGACTTCATCACCATGGGTGAGCTCATCGCCCATGACGCCCTCACCCGCAACGAGAGCTGCGGCGGCCACTTCCGCGAGGAGTACCAGACCGAGGAAGGCGAGGCCAAGCGCGACGATGCCGACTACTTCTACGTTTCGTGCTGGAAATATGAAGGCAGCGACGAGAAAGAGCCCACTCTGCTCAAGGAACCGCTCCACTACGAGGCCATCAAGGTTCAAACACGTAACTACAAGTCATAATCAATTTTTTAACTCAGAAAAAGATGGATACAAATATAAGTTTCACACTTAAAATTTGGCGTCAGGCCGGTCCTAAGGAGAAGGGTCATTTCGAGAAATACCAGATGCAGGACATCCCGACCGACACCTCATTCCTCGAGATGCTCGACATCCTCAACGAGCAGCTCATCGAAAAGGGCGAAGAGCCCGTGGTTTTTGACCACGACTGCCGCGAAGGCATCTGCGGCATGTGCTCGCTCTATGTCAACGGTCACCCTCACGGCCCTGCTACCGGCGCCACTACTTGCCAGCTCTACATGCGCCGTTTCAACGACGGCGACACCATCACAGTGGAGCCTTGGCGCTCGGCCGCTTTCCCCGTGATCAAAGACCTGATGGTCGACCGCAACGCGTTCGACAAGATTCAGCAGGCCGGTGGCTACGTTTCGTTCCAGACGGGCGGCGCTCAAGACGCCAATGCCCTCCCCATCTCTAAGGTGGCAGCCGACGAGGCTATGGACTCGGCTTCGTGCATCGGCTGTGGCGCTTGCGTGGCAGCATGCAAGAACGGTTCGGCAATGCTCTTCGTTTCGGCCAAGGTGAGCCAGTTTGCTCTCCTTCCCCAAGGCAAGACCGAGGCAAAACGCCGCGTGAAGGCCATGGTAGCCAAGATGGACGAGCTGGGCTTCGGCAACTGCACCAACACCGGCGCATGCGCCGCAGAGTGCCCGAAGAACATGAAGCTGAGCAACATTGCCCGCCTCAACCGCGAATTCCTGTGCGCCAAGCTCACAGACTAATCATTTAGCCTGACACGGCATGGCCGGCGGCTCACACGCCACGCCTCTGCCGACGACGCACTCAAGCGATAAACACACACTACTCTAAGCGCTTGCCGCCCCACACAAAGGGGGATGGCAAGCGCTTTTTTTATACCATCGGCGGCTCATCATTTAACATTAGCGTAACGCACATGTGCAATATTTTAGGAATTTGATTGATTCCTAAAGCATAGCTGTTG
>CAVIEK010000181.1:2053-3045 GCA_963641805.1 Bacteroides fragilis | reverse complement strand
CTATATAACCTATCAACCGCCATTATTAAATAAAATTCAGATAAATTTCTCGTTTTGAGTCGAAAAAGGAAAGATTTGCCCGTTGTTGAAGGGCTTGAGATTACTGGGGTTGCAGCCGAAGGCAAAAGCATAGCCCGATGGAACGATTTGGTGGTATTCATCCCCTATGGTGCTCCAGGCGACGTGGCCGACGTGAAGATCGACCGCAAGAAGCACAGCTATGCCGAAGGGCACATCGTGAAACTCACAAAAGCCAGTCGGCAACGAGTGCTACCGTTTTGCGTCCACTTCGGTGTGTGCGGCGGATGTAAATGGCAGCACCTGCCCTACCCCGTGCAGCTGGCATGCAAGCAGCAACAAGTGACCGATGCCCTGCAGCGTATAGCTAAAGTGGATTTGCCTACGGTGAACCCTATTCTTGGCTCAGCAAACACCCAATTCTACCGCAACAAACTGGAATTCACTTTTTCCAACAAGTCGTGGCTGACATTCGAACAACTCCAAAGCGGAGAGGAATTCACCAACCGCAATGCTGCAGGCTTTCACATACCCGGGTCGTTTGACAAGGTGCTTAATATCGACAAATGCTGGCTACAGAACAACGTCTCGAATGAAATGCGCAACTTCATTCGCAACTATGCCCTTGAAAAAGGCTACACATTCTATGACATCAAGAACAACCACGGTCTTATGCGCACCATGGTGGTGCGCACCGCCAGCACAGGCGAAATCATGCTGGTGGTCGTTTTTGGCGAGAACGACAAAGAAGCCATCGCCGATGTCATGAAGGCTGTAGATAGCGCTTTTCCGCAAATCACCAGCCTGTTGTGGGTTGTAAACACAAAAGTTAACGACTCGCTCACCGACCAGACATTTGAACTTTGGAAAGGGCGCGACTATATTGAGGAGGAGATGGAGGGCCTTAGATTCAGAATTGGTCCCAAATCGTTCTATCAAACCAATTCTGCCCAAGCCTACGAACTATATAAGGC
>CAVIEK010000181.1:0-2043 GCA_963641805.1 Bacteroides fragilis | reverse complement strand
TGGCACGGCTCACCGGCAACGAACTTGTATACGACCTCTATACTGGAACCGGCACAATAGCCAATTTCGTGTCGCGGCAAGCCCAAAAGGTGATTGGTATCGAGTATGTGCCAGAAGCCATTGAAGACGCCAAGCTAAACTCAAGCGTCAACAGTATCGGCAACACGCTGTTCTTTGCCGGCGACATGAAAGACGTGCTGACCGACAGTTTTGTGGCCGAGCACGGAAGCCCTGACGTGATGATAATCGACCCACCTAGGGCCGGAATGCATGAGGATGTGGTTAAAGTGATACTAAATGCCTCTCCTAAAAGACTCGTGTATGTGAGCTGCAACCCAGCCACCCAGGCACGCGATATCGCCATGCTCGACTGCAAATACAGGGTTGAGGAAGTGCAGCCGGTCGACATGTTTCCGCACACACACCATGTGGAAAATGTGGTTGCATTAACGCTCCGCTAACCCCCCCCGACACCCACAAAAAAGACTTCACAGGCCCGCACCATTTGCCGGAACGGGCCTGTTTTTGTCAAATGCCATGACCTAATGTGATGACATCAATCTCAGGCCATGCGCCGAATCGGAATGGTACATTGCCGCCGGTGCCTGTGCTCACGTTCAACAACCGTCCGGCTTCATTGTATAATCCACCCCACTCCTTATAGAACCACATCGACGGAGAGAAACCGCCAATGCGCAACTGCATGGCATGCGTGTGGCCGGATAGGGTCAATTGGGCTTTGGATTCAGGGAGCACCTCAGACCGCCAATGCGTAGGGTCATGCGTGAGAACAATTGTAAACAGGCCATCAGTCCCCCTCAAGGCGCGTTTCAGATTTCCCCTATTTGGGAATGGCGGACGGCTCACATTCTCCACTCCCGCTACGGCAATACTGTCGTTGTCACGGTGAATAATCACATGCTCATTGAGCAGCAAGCGCCACCCCATTCCTCTCTCAATTGATATAAGGCGACGCACTGCCTCGGCCTGATTGTCGGGAGCCTCGTAACGGTGATACATGCAGTAATCATGATTGCCCAAGATCGACAAGACACCATCACGGGCTTTAATCTGCGACAACACAGAGGCAAAAGGCTCTAACTCATCAGGATGTCCATTGACAATATCGCCTGTGAACACCACCAGGTCAGCCTCAAGGGCATTTACGCGCTTTACAATCTCACTCACCGATTCAGGCGAAGACGCATAGATCCCAAGATGTAAGTCGGATAGATGTACAATCCTATAACCATTGAATGAGTTTGGCACATCAACCTGCCTGGCTTCCAAACTATTAACGACCAAACGTTTCCATCCCGACACTGCCCCATACACCGAACAGGCAAGTACCAACAAGGCCACAACCGCCGCCACGACATCGGCAATGCCCACAACCACAGGGGCGACAAGCCCCGCCAAACGGCCAATGAGCGAAATGACAGTAAAAAGCAACTTGGGCACTATCACACACACGGTAATGAGTATTATCAGTCTGAAAGCAGTGTCTTGCATATGCCCTGTTGCTGCCAGAGCCATTACCACAAGCAGAGCAGCAAGCGGCAACCAATGAAGCAAACTCCATTGCAATCCGCAACCACGCACAAAATTAAGCCACAGATACACGTCCGGACAAATGGCCGCGACGAGCAGAATCAGTATCGGGTAGAACATAAATTTATGATTTGATTCAATCTTATGAGTTTTCGTGACGCAAAATTACGATTTACCGAAACCACTACAAATACCACAACAACCGAATGTATTGATAATTTCAACTATTTAACAGCACTACAATGCATCCCTTTGTGCATATTATGTAGAAGTTTTACGGTGTTTTCACATTTATTGTTTGCACGGGTGGAAAATGTGTGGTATCTTAGCAAAGCAATTATTTGAAACCGTCAACATGAACCAAGTCACCGAGCCCCCACAAAATAAGGCTGGGCGCAAATAGATTCAAGGCTTGTGAGCTAAAAATGACGCGAGATTCAAAAGTGCAGCATAACACCTCTAAAAGAAGCGAATACTTAACATAAACAATAT
>CAVIEK010000180.1:0-3098 GCA_963641805.1 Bacteroides fragilis | reverse complement strand
AAACTGACGGGCGTAAGACGACAGGCTCTCCACATAGCGTCGCTGCCCCTCGGCGTAGAGCGTATCAAATGCCAACGATGACTTGCCCGACCCGGAAAGACCAGTTATTACAACAAATTTATTACGTGGAATGTTGACGTCGATGTTTTTTAGATTGTTGACACGTGCGCCCTTAATTTCAATATCTTTTGAAATCATATCTTGCCATTGTAAAGTATAACAGATTGCAAAATTACACTATATTTGCAACTCAAAAAAATGCCGATGTCATAAAAAGGCCACTTTCAACATTTTGCGCATGATCTATCCAAACAGATAGCGAAAAGCCTCTTCCACTTTGCCAACCTCAATAATTTTTATTCTGAAGTTTGTCACATCAATGCCTTTTAGATTGCGGCTCGGCACTATGATTGACTTGAATCCGAGCTTTGCGGCTTCGCCTATTCTTTGCTCTACACGTGTGACTTGGCGTATCTCGCCCGACAGGCCCACCTCGCCGGTCATGCACACACCCTTCGCTATGGTCATATCGACATTTGACGCAAGGATGGCACAAATCACGGCCAAATCAAGGGCAGGGTCGTTGACCTTTATGCCTCCGGCAATGTTGAGGAACACATCCTTTTGAGCGAGCTTGAATCCCACCCGCTTTTCAAGCACAGCAAGCAACATGTTCATTCGTCGCTGGTCAAAACCGGTGACCGAGCGCTGTGCAGTGCCATAGGCTGCTGTGCTCACTAAGGCTTGCGTTTCGATGAGGAACGGCCTGGCCCCATCGATGGTGACGCCTATCGCCACGCCCGACAAGGCTTCATCGGTCTGCGACAAAAGCATCTCGCTCGGGTTCTTCACTTCGCGAAGTCCGGCTTCCTGCATCTCATAAATTCCCATTTCGTTAGTGCTTCCGAAGCGGTTCTTGATCGACCGTAATATTCGGTACATATAATGACGGTCGCCCTCAAACTGCAAAACGGCATCAACAATGTGCTCAAGCACCTTGGGGCCGGCAATGCTACCTTCTTTGTTGATGTGCCCTATCAGAATCACAGGAGTGTCAGTTTCCTTGGCATAGCGTAGAAACGCTGCAGCGCATTCGCGCACTTGACTCACGCTGCCTGCGGCTGAGTCAAGATCATCGCTGGCAATGGTCTGAATTGAGTCTACAATTATCAAGTCGGGCACACATTCGCGTATGTTGGCAAATATGTTGTCAAGCGAAGTCTCACACAGCAGGTAGCACTCACAATCAATATGGCCTCCGGCAATGCGGTCGGCGCGTAAGCGCAATTGTTGCGGACTTTCCTCTCCGCTCACATATAGCACCTTTCGAGAGCGTATGCGGAGCACATTCTGCAACACAAGAGTGGACTTGCCAATGCCGGGCTCTCCGCCGATAAGAATCAGCGACCCCGGCACAAGGCCTCCTCCGAGCACTCTGTTTAGTTCATTGCTGGGTAAGGTGATTCGAGGCATGGCCTCAGTCTTGATCTCACTTATTTTTACCGGAGTGACACGCTTTCTTGATTCACCGCTTGCGGACGGGCTACCGTAACGGCTGCTCCGCATCTTAGGTGCAACCGGTTCCTCTATATATGTGTTCCACTCACCGCATGCGGGACACTTGCCAATCCATTTTGGCGATTCAGCACCGCAATTCTTGCAGTAATACATGGTTTTCAGTGTCTTTGCCATAACGAATGTGTGACTATTTGTCCTTCAACGCACTGCGGCGGAATTCACTTATGGTGATTGCGGCAGCAACTCCCACGTTGAGCGATTCGCTCACGTCACCGGCATGTGGCCATGACGGAATCAATAATCGCTGCCCGATGCGTTGGGCAACCTTGGGGGTAATGCCTTGTCCCTCATTGCCAAATACAACGAATGCCTTAGGCTGAAGATTTGTTGAGTAGATATTGTCACCATCAAGGAATGTGCCATATATGGGCAATTCGGCATATTTGGTGAATAATTCCTGAAGGTCGCAATAATGCACCTGAACGCGCGATATCGCCCCCATCGTTGCCTGAACTACTTTGTGATTGAACACATCAACGGTTGTCTTGCTGGCAAATATGTCGCTTATGCCATACCAATCGGCCAAACGGATGATGGTGCCTAAATTGCCTGGATCCTGCACGTTGTCGAGCACAATGTTCAGCCCGTTGTTGATGCGGTTGCCGTCAATTAATGGCTTCGGTTTCTCATATACCGCCACCACATCGCTCGGATTATCGAACTGCGACACACGCGACATCTGCTGCCTGGAGGCAAACACAATCTTATCGATGTGGCTGGAGTTTCCGCATTGGTCATACCAAGCCCTTGTAGCAATCAGCCAACGGCACTTGAAACTTGCCCAGGTGTCGCGCACGCACTTGGTTCCCTCGGCCACAAACAAGCCTTCCTCGTCCCTACGTTTTTTTGAGGCAAGTGATGCAACGGTTTTGATTATTCCGTTGTTTATATCCATCATATAGCTAAATATTTTTTTGAAGTAAAATGTTACATGGCCGGTTGTTTATCGGCACATTGCTTTTGCACGTTTCGCCACCTTTTCAGCTTTTCCGGATTCCACCCTGGTGCGTAAAAACGCCCTTGCCCGAGCAAAAGCCACGAAGGCGATATCCCGAAATCGCGGACTAAATGACTGAGCCAAGACACTTGAAACATGTCGCGCCATGGCTGCTGACGCTGCGTGGCAAAATTCCAGGTGTTTATGCCATAGATGCGGGCAAAGGCACTGACACCACGAATCACGCCATCGGCCTTCAGCCGGTCGAGTGCCTCATAGAATCGCAGCACTACTTTTTGGCTTTGTTCATTCTGCATACTCGTTTCACGTATCTGCTTTGTTGTTATTTCGGTTGTTGCTCTCTGGCGGTATGTGGGATAAAAACAATAATTAGTCTCATTGCAGCCGCATCAGTAACAACGATACAAAAATAAGATAATTGTAAGAATTAAACAAGACCTGCCGTGACAGCAACGTTTTTGAAATGAAAATCAACAATTCAACCAGTCAATCAAAATGGCAAAATCAGGTTGTTGGTAGTACCACCGAGTGGGCGTCAGTCGTGTTCACAGCGGCGGAAGAC
>CAVIEK010000179.1:0-3215 GCA_963641805.1 Bacteroides fragilis | reverse complement strand
TATGAAGATAATTAAAGCAGAGTTTGAGATTAGCAACACCGACGTGACCAAATGTCCTGCCGGAAATATGCCTGAATATGCGTTCATAGGCCGGTCGAATGTGGGCAAGTCGTCACTGATCAACATGCTGTGCAACCACAACGGGCTGGCCAAGACATCATCGACACCTGGCAAGACATTGCTTATCAACCACTTCAAAATCAACGAATCGTGGTATATCGTGGATCTTCCGGGCTATGGTTATGCCATGCGCGGCAAGGAAAGCCGCGAGCAACTGCGCCGCATCATCAACAGCTACATACTGTGCCGTGAGCAGATGACCAACCTTTTTGTGCTTGTCGACAGCCGCCACAAGCCACAGAAAATAGACCTCGACTTCATGACATGGTTGGGGGAGAACGGTGTGCCATTCAGCATTGTGTTCACCAAGATGGACAAGCTGGGGCGCGAGGCCGGGCAGCGCAATGTGGAGGCCTACAAGCAGGAACTGCTGAAACAGTGGGAGGAGCTGCCACCAATATTCATTACATCGAGCACCGATGGCCGCGGCCGCGACGAGTTGCTCGACTACATCGACAAGATAAACAAGCAAGTGAACGCCAGCCGATAGTGAGAGAGACGATGGACATCAGCGTAGTGATAGTGAGCTATCGGGTGAAGTACTTTTTGGAGCAGACTCTGCTTTCGGTAAAAGAGGCACTCCACGGGCTGACTGGTGAGATATTTGTGGTCGACAATGACCAGTGCGACTACTCGCGGTCGTTTCTGCAGGAGAGATTTCCCGATGTGAAATTCATCGTCAACGAGCAGAACGAGGGATTTGCCCGCGCCAACAACCGTGCCATAGCCCAAGCCCAGGGTGACTACACACTGATACTGAATCCCGACACCATAATCACCCACAAATGCCTTGCCGAGCCCCTGGAATGGATGCGCACCCACGAGCGTTGCGGCGCCATAGGAGTGCACATGATTGACGGCAACGGCACATTCCTGCCCGAGTCGAAGCGGGCGTTTCCCACGCCGTGGGTCTCGTTCTGCAAGATATTCGGATTGTCATCGCTGATGCCGCACTCACGCTGGTTTGCCAAGTATCACCTACGCTATCTCGACGAGCATGAGGCTCACCGCGTCGACATTCTGGCTGGAGCCTACATGTTCTGCCGCACCAGCTTGCTGAAAAGCGTGGGAGGCTTCGACGAAGACTTCTTCATGTATGGCGAGGACATCGATTTGAGCTACCGCATGGTGAAGGCAGGCTTTGACAACTGGTATCTGCCAGTCGACATGGTACACTACAAGGGTGAGAGCACAAAGAAAGACTCGATGCGCTACGTGCGCGTGTTCTACGACGCCATGCTAATATTCTACCGCAAGCACTTTCCGCGCTACAGTGCCCTGCTCTATCCCGTGATAAAGGCAGGCGTGGCCGTCCGTGCCGCCATGGCGCGGCTACGCCGCATGGTGCGCCCCAATGCCAATGCACGCGTCAATGCCGACACTGCCTGCGGCAACTGGGTAGTACTCGCCGCCGATGCTCCCGCAGTGGCTCAGGCCTGCGGTATAGCCACCTATGCAACGACAATGCCAGCCAGCGGTGACGTGAAAGTGCTCATCGACAACGCCTCGCACACTTATGGCGAGACGGTGGAGCTGATTGCACGCTATACCCGCAGTGGCGTGCTGTTCCACATCTATTCAGCGCAAAACGGAATCATAATATCACCAAAAATGCAACAATCATGAGCAACCAGCCGCTATTGAGCAACGAAGTCATCGCCCTTCGGGCCTTGGAGCCCAATGACCTCGATATGCTTTACCTGTGGGAAAACGACACCTCGGTGTGGAGCGCGACCGACACGCAGGCGCCATATTCACGACACGTGATCAACCAATTCATCGAGACTTACACCGGCGACATCTACTCGAGCCGACAGCTGCGGCTGATAATCACGCTGCACGACACCGGTGAGGCCGTGGGCTCTGTCGACTTCACAGACTTCGACCCACTCAACAACAGGGCCGAGCTAGGCCTGCTAATCGCACACGGACATCAAGGAAAGGGACTGGGGAAAATGGCACTGCGGCTAATCAAGCAGTATGCCTGCAACCACTTGGGGTTGCGCCAGCTCTATGTGGTGATTGCCGACACAAACAAGCCGTGCCTCACAATATTCAGCCAAGAAGGCTTTGCGACGGCTGGGCACCTGAAATCGTGGATAAGGCGAGGACGCACCTATAGCGACGCCACCATTATGCAATTTATATTCTAACAAGGCAGGAGCTGCCCACCCCCCCGCCACGGCATAACGATGGCTGACCCCCATGCCATTCTCATATCCGCCGCAAAAACGACTTTAATTGACACACCTTTTACCGGGCTAAGACTGTGCCACCGTCAGAACATGAGCTGATCGTGGCCGATAACGTCGGCATCGGTTACTGGGCGCAACACCTTGCACGGGACCCCACCGGCAACCACCCCGGCAGGGATATCATGCGTAACTACTGCCCCGGCAGCAATCACCGATCCCTCGCCTATGGTCACACCACCAAGCACCGTAACCCCAGCACCCAACCACACGCCGTCGCCCACCTTGATAGGCTTGCTGGTAGTGACAGGCTCGTTGCGGCGCTGAACGGGATGCAACGGATGTTCCGGACAGGCCAACACGCAGCGCGGACCTATCATCACGTCCTCACCGATGCGTATTGGTGACGTGTCGAGAAACACACTGTCGAAGTTCACCATCGAGAACCGTCCTCCGGCGAAATGAGTGTTGATGCCATAATCGAAATGGATGTGCGGCATCAGCACCACATGTTCATTCCAGCTGCCAAGCAGTTCGCTCAGAATCTCGTTTTGGGCTTTGGTGTCGTCGGGATCGGCGGTATTGAACTGCCAGCACAACCGGCGGGCACGCTGCTGGATGTCTTTGGGTATGTGCAGGGCGTTGCCCACATAGGGAGCATCGGCAGTGATGATATCGCGCACGGCATTTTGGTTGTCCATAACAAAAAATACGATCTCTAAAATTTAGGTTTATGCAGCCCCGCCGTCAGAGCGGCCCGGGCCATGTGATTGTCGCCAAATAAAATTAATGGAAGCCAATTGCTTAGCTTCCATCATTCCTTGCTTGTGACCCATATAGGATTCAAACCTATAACCTTTTGATCCGTAGTCAAACACTCTATTCAATTGAGCTAATGGGCCA
>CAVIEK010000178.1:0-3232 GCA_963641805.1 Bacteroides fragilis | reverse complement strand
GTCTCATAAGTACCATTTAACTTAACCGTTCCAAGCGACGTTGCCAACAAACCCGCATACTTGAGATGCTTAAGGTTGCCAGACAGGGATCCGTCGAGACCAACGTTGCCGCATTTGAGCACTTTGTCAAGAGCGTTGGCATTCAGCCTCACAAGGTTCTGTGTGAGTTTTGCGATCTCGGAGGCCGAGGCATCCACCTTAATATAGGGGAAGTCAAAAGCCAGTCTATCACGGTGGGTGACGTTACGCAGCCGTCCTCTCATCTCCACTGACAGTCGGTTGCTCTTAGTCTTAACCGAAAGCACCTTGACGGCAATGTCGTCGGCAGTGCCAGAGGCCGATATGGTGAATAGCAGAGGGTCTGTGAACGAGGCCAGTTTAGGCTCAAAGCACTGCAAATCGGATAGCGTGACATAGCTGTTGGCTATGGAGACGTTTATGGGCCGGTTCTTTATTTCCTGTCCTATTGATTTAAGTGATGTATAGTTCAGCGTGAAATCTTCAGGGACAAGGAGTGTCCCTGGTAATTCAATCTGAATGCCCGACAACGTAGTTTTCGTGTCTGTCACCACGGCATGCACTGCAAAGTTTTTAAGCGAGAAACCACTTTTCTCATTAAAAACCAAGCGCTTAACCACTACATCGTAATCATCGTTCTTGATTTTGGATAATTCCACATCGGCCTTTAAGTCATAAATGCCGATATGGTTTGGGTCGAAGCGCCCAACCTTATGTGTGGTCGAGAGCAAATCGTAAGTAAAGGCCGCCTTTCGAATCACGATGTTGTGCACAGTCACGTCGTATGGCTTAGGCTTGCTTCCGGGCTTCGACTTAAGAGCGTCGATAAGGAATTGGGCATTCGTGGTGCTGTCGGGACACTGTCGGGTGACACTTCCACGCACTCCAATCAACTCACCGTAGGTCACCACAATCCTTGAGTTGACAAATAAATTATACAGGCTAAGGCCGGCGGCTAGTTTGTCGACGTTGAGAAGCGAGTCTCCTTTTTGGTCAGGAATGGCCACATCATAAAGCACCACCTGGTTAAAAGGCTGTATTGACACACGACCGATTGTAACGCTGGTTTTCAGGAAATTGCTTGCAGCTTGCTCACCTTTTTGCCGTATTGCATCTTGCACTGAAGGCACAAGCAGCAATAGATAAGCGGCCACAAAGGTCAATATCATTGCCGCTAAAACCGATACGACAATGTTACGCACTATATTGTAGACTCGCTTTATTACCAGCATATCACTTTATCGTTAAAATTCTAAAGGGTTTCGCACTCGTCTAGCCAAAGTCGTGCTGATGCGTCACTAGGCATACGCCAGTCGCCTCGCGGTGAGAGGCTCACACTGCCCACTTTGGGGCCATCGGGCAGGCACGAACGCTTGAACTGCTGAGCGAAGAAGCGCCGCACAAAGGTGCATAGCCATTTTTTGATTACGTCGTCGGGATACTCGCCCTTGAATGCCGTGCGAGCAAAAAGATAGAGCTTTCGTGGTCCGTAACCATAGCGGATCATGTTGTAGAGGAAGAAGTCGTGCAGCTCATAAGGACCAACAAGGTCTTCAGTCTTTTGCTTTATATTACCAAAGTCGTCAGCAGGAGTGAGCTCAGGACTGATGGGCGTGTCAAGCACATCGCACAAAGTGCGGGAGATGACTTCATCCTTTCTGTAGACGGTGTTGGCAAACCACTTGACCAAATCCTTGGCCAGTGTTTTGGGAATACTGTTGTTTACGTTATACATCGACATGTGGTCGCCATTGTAAGTAGCCCACCCCAAGGCAAGCTCCGACAAGTCACCGGTGCCTAGCACAATGCCCCCCACCTTGTTGGCATAGTCCATAAGTATCTGCGTGCGCTCTCGTGCCTGTGAGTTCTCATACACCACATCGTGCACTGCTGGATTGTGGTCGATGTCCTTGAAATGCTGCGTCACAGAGTCGGCAATGCCGATCTCCTTAACGGTTATGCCCAACGCCCGCATCATGGCCAAGGCGTTGGCATAAGTGCGGTCGGTGGTGCCAAACCCCGGCATGGTAATGCCATAAATCCCTTTTCGGTCAAGGCTCAAGCGGTCGAATGCGTGTGCGGCCACAAGAAGCGCCAACGTGGAATCAAGACCACCTGATATCCCAACTACAATTGACTGACATTTAATTGAATGCAAACGTCGCATTAAACCTTCGGTTTGAATGTTTACTATTTCCTCGCAGCGTGCGCTCAGCCGGGTGTCGTCGGTAGGCACAAAAGGGGTTTTCTTTATCTTGCGCTCCAGCTTATGCTTTTCATAATCGAGTGTGTAGGACGGTAAGTCTACCACATCGAATTGTTGTCCGAATTCAAGAATGCTCTCGCCAAAACTCATGTTGATACGACGTTCGTTATCGAGAGCTTGAAGATCGATATCGGCAGTTATCACTTGCGACTTCAAACTGAATCGCTCTCCATGTTTCAGCACATTACCGTTTTCGGCAATTATCGCATTGCCCGCGAAAACCAAATCGGTGGTCGACTCACCATAGCCCGATGATGAATAAATGTAGGATGCTATACATTGATTAGACTGGTGCTTGATAAGGTTGACGAGAAACTTGTGCTTGCCTATCACCTCGTTAGAGGCTGATAGGTTCAATATCACATTCGCCCCATTTATTGAACACACCGAGCTGGGTGGAATGGGGACCCACAAATCTTCGCATATCTCAACCGCAAACACCATCTTTCCCGAGCGGAAAAGCCTGTTGCGGCCAAAGGCATAAGTTTTCCCACAAACCACAACCGAATCAATTCCCTTGGCCTGACGCGCAGTAGAGAACCAGCGTTTCTCGTAAAACTCCTTGTAGTTTGGCAAGTAGGATTTGGGGACAAACCACATCTCGCCTCCCGACATCACTACCGCACAATTGAATAGCCGCCCATTGTGCCTGACGGGAGCCCCGACGACGCAAATCAGTTCCTTGTGTGTTGTATATTCAGCCAAACGTGTCAAAGCAGCATCAGAGGCATCGAGCAGAACTTCGTTGCCAAACAAATCGCCGCAAGTATAGCCCGTTATGGAAAGCTCGGGAAAAAGGACCAGCGAGGCTTTTTTCTTTATAGCCTCATCGATGCAAAGCTCTATATTTTTCACGTTAAAATCAACATCGGCGACACACATTTCGGGCACTGCCGACGCTATTCTAACCAAACCGTAGTCATTCATTACAATAGTTGTATTAAAATC
>CAVIEK010000177.1:0-3300 GCA_963641805.1 Bacteroides fragilis | reverse complement strand
GAGTGTGGCGGCCTCGGTGGCGGCTTCATTGTGTCCCGGCAGCGAGAACCTTAATTTTTGGAACATCAACTATGCTTTACTCTATATGCCGTTTTACGCAATAGGCTATTACATGCGTCCTTTCATTGAAAGCGGCATAAGACTCAAGTGGTGGCTTTTGTTGGGTTTGGCTTCATTTTCTATAATAATGATGGCGATGGTTGCTCCGCTTTTCTCATCGCCCGATTGGCGCAGTTTGATGCTTGTGGCAGGCGGAATGGCAGCCATACTACCAATGGCAAGTATAGCCACATCAATATCACAGGTTTTGAAGGAAAGCAAACTTGTGGAAACGATGGTGACTGGTGGAATTGTGTGTTTGGCCATTCAAAATTATAGTATTGGCGCATTGCGCATTGCCGTTGGTAAGGTTTTTAATGGGGTCGACGTGATGTCATGGCCTGTTTCACTGGCAATAACAGTAGTAACGCTGGTTATTACGGGAACGAGTGCTATGCTGGTATTGAGATATGCGCCATGGATGTTAGGTATCAAAAAACAAAATGAAGTGAGGTAGAATAAAATGCTTGAATAGTGGGTTAAAAAACCATATATGGAAAAATATTTTTTCATCGTTTGGCACTACATGCCATTTTAATGTAATTTTGCGCATTAAAGTAGAATCCTTTTAATATGAGAATAAGCAATTTACTGCCGTTGGCAGTGCTTTTGACGTGTCAAATGGCTCTTTTCATGCCGGCCAAGGCACAAATTGTGGTACCTAAGAATAAGTCGGAATTCAATGCCGATAGCATTCGTCGTGACTTCGACAGTCGTCCGTTTTTCGGGCTGTATAAGGATAATTATTTCACAGTTGGTACCACGGTAGGTAGCAAACCTACTTCGGCCAACAGTGATGTAAAGTTTCAGGTGAGCATTTCGCAGCGCCTCACCAAGAGTGTGCTGCCGTTTCACAGTTACCTGTTTCTTATGTATTCGCAAAAGTGCATGTGGAATGTGTTTGAAAACTCTCTTCCCATGCGTGACCTAAATTTCAATCCCGGTATTGGTCTGTCGAAATTGCTCATATCCAAAAACAGACTCATTGGAAAGATAACCCTGCTCATAGAGCATGAGAGCAACGGCCGTGACCGTCTTGCCTCGCGCAGCTGGAACAAGGTGTCGTTTTGCGGCAACATATATCTTGATCCCAACATAATGGTGCATGGCAAAGTGTGGATTCCTATAATAGACGGTCACAACAACGACGATATCCTTAAATATAGCGGCATCTACCAGACGGGAATCCAGGCCATGAGCACAAACCGCCGGTGGGTGTTCAGCGCAACATTTGTGAAGCGTCAGGGCTGGAACTTGAACGGCAACACAATTTTGGAACTCGGTTTTCGCATCAATAAAAAGGATAACCAGTTCTTATGCATGCAATACTATAACGGATATGGCGAGAATATGCTTGACTATAACAAGTATCACTCGCGTCTGCGCATAGGTTTGCTTATAAAACCGAATTTCTTCAGCGACTTCTGATAAATGAAATAAAAGCATATAAAAAACGCTTGCCTGATTGTGCAAAATCCATACACACAGGCAAGCGGTTTCTTTATAAAGGTATAAAACCTGAATCAATAATGGAAACTGCTGCCGCCTAAAAACTCGCGCAGCAGGCTGGTACTCGGCACGTCGCTCTCAGAAAGCGGCTCAAAGTAGCTTATGAATTTAAGCAGGCGGTAGGCTTCTGAGAATTCCTGACAGTTGGCTGGAACTTGCCGCAAAATGGGCTCTACATAGTTGCGCATGACGGCGAGTTCGAAAAGGAGCGACGAGTTGAAAGTGGCATCGGCATTTTCTTGATATGGAAAAATCCACTTTTCCTCGCCACGGCGCACGCTTTCCCATCGGGCAATAGTCTCTTGAGCCGACACGCCACGATATTTGTGGTCGCGCACTATGCGCCTGAGCAGTCGGTTGTCGGTTGTGGGAATCCAGTTGTGGTCGTCGATGTTGAGTGTGGTTAGGGCCGACACAAAAAGTTTATATTTCATTTTGTCGGGAATAGAGCTGGTTAAATCTGGATTCAATCCATGTATTCCCTCTATGAGCAGAATATCGTTTTCGTTAAGGTGCAGAGTGTTTTCGCGGTATTCGCGCATTCCTGTCTCGAAATTGTAGGTGGGCATTTTCACCTCGTTTCCGGCTATTAGGTTATTGATATCGGAATTGAATTGCTCAAGGTCGAGAGCATAGAGTGACTCATAGTCATAGTCACCGTTTTCTTCACGCGGAGTCTTGTCGCGGTTCACGAAATAGTTGTCGAGTGATATGACCTTTGGAATTATATAATTGGTTATAAGCTGTATTGCGAGCCTTTTCGACGATGTGGTCTTGCCCGACGACGACGGTCCTGCTATGAGCACCATCCGAGCCCCGCCTTTACTATGGCGCTCTGATATTTCGTCGGCTATTTTGGCAAACATCTTGTTGTGCAGTGCTTCTGCCACATTGATGAGTTCACTTGCCTTGTGTTTTTTAATGGCACGGTTCAGTTCTCCCACGTCGGCCACATTGATCACCTTATTGAAGTTCACATAGTCGGTAAATGCTTTAAACATTTTTTCCTGTGCCACTGGCTTGTAAGGCTCGTTCATATTTTTGCGGTCGGGACCAAGCAGCAGCATACCGTCTTTATAAGGAATAAGGTCAAACACCTTGATGAAACCTGTCGATGGTGCCAAAGGGCCATAGTAGCTGTCGATTACGTTGTCGAGCTTATAATAAGTGGTGTAAACGTCGTTTTTTGATTCGAGTAGACGCACCTTGTCGGTCATTGACTGCTTTTTAAACATCGAGGAAACATCACTGGTGAGTCGTTCGTGCAGTATCCACTTGATGTTGGCTTCGGTTATTTCGCGCATGCGTTTCAGTATGGCATCGACCACTTCTTGCGACACAGGACCAACCTCGTGCTTGAACACGCAGTAGTAGCCATTGCTTATGTTGTGGTCGATGAGCAGCCGCCGCGCAGGATATAAGTCGAAGATGGCTTTGTAGAGAATCATGCATAGCGACCTGATGTAGACCCGATAGCCTGTGGCCGACTCAGGCTTGATGAACTCAACCATCTTTGACCTGAAAAACGGAAAGTGCATGTCTTGCGTCACATTGTTGACTTTAGCACAAATGGGAATGAAGCCAATGCGGTCGCTCATGCTCTCGTACACGTCCTGCAGCGTGTCGCCTCCATCTATTTTTATATTTTCATTGGTGTTTTTGCAGAATATGGTAATTGCATTTTCGTAGTCT
>CAVIEK010000176.1:0-3303 GCA_963641805.1 Bacteroides fragilis | reverse complement strand
AACTCGTAAAACAGGTACGTAACACTACCGGTAAGGACACTGCCAACTATTACATTGCGACTGTTAACAAAATGATTGATGAATATTATTGTCATCCAGATACAAAGATTTCTTGCCATGAATTCCTCACCGACGAATCCCAAGAGAAATGGCTAGTATTTGTTGACGAGCAACCGTTGGAATCTTGGAACCACAACTGCACGTACTATTATGTTCCAAAATCTTGTAATGAAGACGTGCCAGTAGTAGCCGTAAAAGGAGGACTTCCTCCTTATGGCCACCACCTGACTTTAATAGAACGCAACGCAAACAAGCCAAAACAGTCTGCCAGGGTAGCAAAACAGACCAAAAGCATCATTGATCACAACGTGCCAGTGGCTAATCCCTTTGCTGGAAGCACGCGAGTGGTGTTTGTGTGCGTGCCAACTGCTGAGTATGTGCAAAACCATTATCAAACAGTTACTGCGGCCTACGACATTCTACACAACACTTATGGCATACCTAAAAGCAATTTTTCTTTTCTCATAAGCGATGGTACTGACGACCCTATTGCAGAGCCAGAGTACGCATTCTCGCATGATATAGACAACGATGGCATTGACGAAGAAGTGCAAGAGCCCACTTATGACAATCTGTTTAATACACTTGCAGGATTGAAAGGAAAAGCAGAACATCTATTTATATGCTTTGTGGGACAATCATATGAGGCTTCATCATCCTTAACTTTCTTAGTTCTCAAGAATGGTCAAAAGCTTGAAGCGTCAAATTTCCAAATCATGCTTTCTGCTGCTGGTGCCACATATAGCGATGTGCTCCTTTCAGCAAGGGCAAGCAATGGATTTGCTGAAAACATTGCAATATCGGATATCAACGACATCATTCTCACCTGTTCTTCCACTGGAGGACATATAGCGCCTATTGCTGCTGACCAGCACATCGTATTTGCCGATACATGGTTTAATTCCTTAGTCCCGACAACAAATTCTGCTGATGCTGACGGTAATGGGGCTATCACTATCCAAGAGGCCTATGATTATACAAATGATTATTTGATTGACGACTATCCATACACCCTGCCTACAATTATATCAAATCCAACCGACATCGCATCCAAGCTGGCTTTCAACTCAATTCCCACAGTGGACTTATTGCAACCAGGTGTTGACCAAGAGGTTCATATTGAGTCGGTTTCGCCAAACCCCAGCGTTTCGACGATTAACGTGAGACTCAGCGCAAAGGCGACAAGCGGTTCATCGCTGGTAGTGACAAACATAAACGATTCGAAAACAGTTGGGACCGTGCAGCTGACCGAAGGAGATGATGCCGCCAGTTTATCGCTTGATGGTGCCTCGGCAGGAAATTATGCAGTGAGCCTGCTGATAAACGGCAAAGTGGTATCAAGCAAACAGATTCTTAAGTATTAAAACGAATAACAACCAACCACAACAGTATGAAAACAGTTAAAATTTTCATTATGGCCATTGCCATAATACTCGGGTGCAGTTCAATCGCTGGCGCCACCAACTATGAATACGTACCCCTGGTGCAAGAAGGAGCCACTTGGAACTATGTGAGTTTTCTCCACAAAAAGCCGTATCCGTTCTCAATCTATATCCAAGGAGACACCACGCTTGCTGGCGTGGTCTACAAGAAGTGCTATTTGAAGTTTTATGAGACATACTCCGACAGTTGCCTTACAGAAAACGAGATCAGCTACATACGCCCCCACCAGGCCCAACTCATTGCATATCTCAGGGAAGCCGACAAGAAGGTGTATTGCCTGTATAGCCATTACAACTATTCGAGGTTTTTCAACTCCTATGAATGGGGTAAATGTGTGAGACAAGAACTTAACAACAAGGTACGTGAATTCACATACGGAGAATGGCTTATTTATGACTTCAACGATGTGGAAAGCATCCTAAACGCGCCCCGATCCACGAAGCAATATCCATATTTGAGCATGAAATATTCTGTAGCAAACGTTGATGAGGTGGAAATCGGCAACGTCAAGAGAAAGCGCTATCAACTTCGCACCAACTACTACTTTGCAACCGACAGCCTGAACTATTCACAGCTCGATGGCTTATACATAATCGAGGGCCTAGGGTTCGTGAGAATGGACAAACCAGCAGAATCTACCACACCTAACGATGTGGATATCTTTCTTAGCCCAAAGGCCGACGCTGTGACCTACCTCATGTTCAACGCCGACATGAGCGGCTTGGCAGAAACCAGCTTCCTCTACAAAGAGGAAGGCGGGCAGAAAGTGGCAGGCAGTTACTATGACGGCAAACACAAATTCAACCTGAACGATAAGCCGACGGGCGTTGAGAACATAGAGACAGAGGCCGACGACACAGCCAACGGAGATTACTACAACCTGATGGGACAAAAGGTGTATCCGGAAAACATGGAGTCGGGCATATACATTCATAATCACCAAAAGGTGATGGTTAAGAAATAGTGATTAGCCACACTGGTGCCAATCCAGTGCAAAAAGAGCCGTCCCCACAAGGAGACGGCTCTTTTTTTGCACTAGTGCGCATAGAGGGACTCGAACCCACACGACGGAAGTCACTAGATCCTAAGTCTAGCGCGGCTACCAATTACGCCATATGCGCATTATGCGGTTTTGCGAGTGCAAAGGTAATTCATTTTTCCCCAACATCCAAATTTGCTGCCATATTCGCCCGACAAATCACGCAAATGGCAAATTTGTGTGACAACAAGTAATCGTTTCCAAAAAATAAGGCCGATGAAAGCATACTTTCATCGGCCTGAATCTTGAAATCTTTCACATTGGCGCCTTATTCGGTGAGGCGCAAGTGAGTGAGCTTAGTTCTCTTCGCCTTGAGGGGCAGCCACAACATTAATATATGTGTGGCCGGCACGTTTCTGGAACTCAACGGTTCCGTCAACGAGAGCGTAAAGAGTGTGATCTTTACCCATGCCTACGTTTGCGCCCGGACGGTGAACAGTACCGCGCTGACGGCGGATGATGTTGCCTGCCTTAGCGAATTGACCACCGAAAATTTTAACGCCGAGTCGCTTGCTTTCCGACTCACGGCCGTTCTTAGAACTACCTACACCTTTCTTATGTGCCATAATCTTTTAAAATTTTAGGGGGTTAAGCATTAACTTCTTTAATCACTACTTCGGTGAACACTTGGCGATGGCCGTTCAGACGGCGATAGCCTTTGCGGCGCTTCTTCTTGAAGACGAGCACGCGATCACCCTTCACGAGGGGAGTCTTTACCTCGCAAACAACCTTGGCACCTTCTACGGTAGGTGCTCCAACTG
>CAVIEK010000175.1:0-3329 GCA_963641805.1 Bacteroides fragilis | reverse complement strand
CAATAAGTCTACACGTCCCTGGCACTCGCTGAGCACTTTCTCGGCAATCGACTTGCTCACCTCAGTATAGTGCGAGAACGACATTGTGCTGGTTGCACGGCCCGATGTGATGGTGCGCAGTGCGGTTACGTAACCGAACATCTCGGCCAGAGGAGCGGTTGCCTTGATGATGCGGGCACCGCTGCGGCTTGTCTCCATGCCTTCTACCTGACCGCGACGCTTGTTAAGGTCGCCAATCACGTCACCCATACTCTCCTCTGGGGTCACAACCTCTACCTTCATAATGGGCTCCATGAGCACGGGACCGGCCTGCTCGCAAGCCTTGCGGAAGGCGCTCTGTGCACAGAGCTCAAATGAAAGTTGGTCTGAGTCCACGGGGTGGAACGAGCCATCGAGAACGGTCACCTTGAGCTGCTCTACGGGATATCCGGCGAGCACACCGCTCTTCATTGCGGCGAGGAAACCCTTTTGGATAGACGGGATGAACTCCTTGGGGATATCACCACCCTTGACCTCGTCGATGAAGTCGAGTGTACCCTCGAAGCCTTCGTCGACCGGCTCAACGCGGCAGATGATGTCGGCAAACTTACCGCGGCCACCGGTCTGCTTCTTGAACACCTCTCGAAGCTCAACGGGCTTGGTGATAGATTCCTTGTAGGTAACTTGCGGACGACCTTGGTTGCACTCTACCTTGAACTCACGGCGCAGACGGTCGATGATGATGTCGAGGTGGAGCTCACCCATACCGCGGATAACTGTTTGGCCAGTCTCCTCATTGCTCTCAACCTGGAATGTCGGGTCTTCCTCAGCAAGCTTCTGCAGACCCACATCAAGACGGTCAAGGTCTTTTTGAGTCTTAGGCTCTACTGCGATACCAATCACAGGATCGGGGAAGTCCATTGCCTCGAGCACGATGGGGTGATTCTCGTCGCAGAGGGTGTCGCCTGTGCGCACATCCTTGAAACCTACACCGGCACCGATATCGCCGCAACCGATTGTCTCCATAGGGTTCTGCTTGTTGCTGTGCATTTGGAACAGGCGAGAGATGCGCTCCTTCTTGCCCGAACGGGAGTTGAAGACGTAGCTGCCGGCATCAATCTGGCCCGAGTATACACGGAAGAACACCAGACGGCCCACATATGGGTCGGTGGCAATCTTGAACACGAGGGCGCACATGGGATCCTCGAACAAGGGACGACGCTTCTCTTCCTTCTCGGGGTCGTCGTAAGCCGTGCCCACAACCTCGGGAGTGTCCTCGGGGCTGGGCAGGTAGGCGCACACTGCATCAAGCAGGGGCTGAACGCCTTTGTTCTTGAACGACGAGCCGCAGAGCATAGGCACGATCTCCATTTTGAGGGTGGCGGCACGCAGGGCGCGCTTGATCTCCTCTACGGTGATGGTTGATGGATCGTCGAAGTATTTAGTCATGAGATCGTCGTCGAATTCGGCGATCGACTCAAGCATCTTGTCACGGTAAGCCTGGCACTCGTCGAGCATGTCGGCAGGGACCTCCTCAACCGAGTACTCAGCGCCCATTGTCTCGTCGTGCCAGTAGAGAGCCTTCATTGTGATGAGGTCAACAAGACCCTTGAAGCTCTCTTCAGCGCCGATAGGCAGTTGGATAGGACAGGGATTAGCGCCCAAAATCTCGCGCATCTGACGTGCGACCTCAAGGAAGTTGGCGCCTGAGCGGTCCATCTTATTGACGTAGGCGATACGGGGCACGCTGTACTTGTCGGCCTGACGCCAAACAGTCTCACTCTGGGGCTCAACGCCACCAACGGCACAGAAAGTAGCCACTGCGCCGTCGAGCACACGGAGCGAGCGCTCTACCTCAACGGTAAAGTCGACGTGTCCCGGAGTGTCAATCAGGTTGAGCTTATACTTGTTGTCGTTGTATTTCCAGAAAGCGGTGGTAGCAGCAGAGGTGATTGTGATACCACGCTCCTGCTCCTGCTCCATCCAGTCCATAGTGGCAGCACCGTCGTGCACCTCGCCGATCTTGTGGGTAAGACCGGTGTAGAACAGGATACGCTCAGAGGTTGTTGTCTTACCGGCATCGATGTGAGCCATGATGCCGATGTTGCGCGTAAATTTCAGTAATTCGTCTGTTTTCATCTTTTTTTATTTCCCTATTACCTATTAGAATCTGAAGTGAGCGAAAGCACGGTTAGCCTCGGCCATGCGGTGCATGTCCTCCTTGCGCTTGTAAGCGCCACCCTGCTCGTTGTATGCATCAATGATTTCTGCAGCAAGCTTCTCGGCCATGGTCTTTCCGCCACGCTTGCGTGCGAAGATGATAAGATTTTTCATAGATATCGACTCCTTGCGGTCGGGACGGATCTCAGTAGGAACCTGGAATGTGGCACCGCCCACACGACGCGACTTGACCTCCACTTGGGGAGTAACCTTCTCGAGAGCGCTTTTCCAGATCTCGAGGGGAGTCTTTTCTTCTTTTGCCATTTTGTTACCCACTACTTCGAGTGCGGTATAGAAAATTCTGTATGAGGTATTCTTCTTGCCGTCATACATGAGGTGATTCACGAATTTAGAAACTCGCACGTCACCGAATTTGGGATCTGGAAGGATGATCCTTTTCTTTGGCTTTGCCTTTCTCATTTTTTTAAAAGGATAATAGTTTTAGTCCGCTTGGTTGTTTGCTTCTTTGTTCTTCAACGGCCGACTCTTCGGCCATTTACTCAACCTGAAAAATCTTCAATCCAATAAAACCAAAAACTAAGTTAATTAAATTTGATTTTGTTGTTTTAGTAATTCAGCCGTAATGTGCTTTGATTATTTCTTGCCAGCTTTAGGACGCTTTGCGCCATACTTGGAGCGGCGCTGAGTGCGGCCTGCGACACCTGCGGTATCGAGTGTGCCGCGTACGATGTGGTAACGCACACCAGGAAGGTCCTTGACACGTCCGCCGCGCACCATCACAATCGAGTGCTCCTGCAGGTTGTGTCCCTCTCCCGGGATGTAAGAGTTCACCTCTTTGCCATTTGTTAATCTCACACGTGCAACTTTGCGCATTGCCGAGTTAGGCTTCTTAGGTGTGGTGGTGTAAACACGCACACACACACCGCGACGCTGAGGACAAGAGTCCAGGGCGGGCGATTTACTGGTATACTCCAAAGTTGTACGGCCTTTTCTTACTAATTGCTGAATTGTAGGCATCTTAGTTCTGTTTTACTTTGTTGTTAAATTATAAACTATAAATTTTTGTTTCTATTCCTGTTTTCGAGCCCTTACACACAAACAACTTCCACTAAACCAACGGTTTAGCGCAAGCCATATAGCATAGGGGGTCAAAATCTTTGCAAAGATAG
>CAVIEK010000174.1:0-3535 GCA_963641805.1 Bacteroides fragilis | reverse complement strand
ACTTGCTGTTGTATTTAGTGTATCACTTTTCTCTTGCGGCAACGCCGACAAGAATGCTGCCGCTACTGACAGCGCAGTTGACACTACTGTCGTTGCTGACAGCGACTCTGTTGTTGCTCCTGCTGATAGCACCGTTAAAGACTCTACTGCTAACGCAGACAAGGCAGAAGCTCCCGCAGACAAGGCAGCAGAAGCTCCCGCTAAATAATCTGAGCACTGCACAACAGTAAAAAAAGAAAGAGGCTGCTTCCACCAGAATGTGGAACGCAGCTTTTTTTGTGCCCCACAATCCGGCCAATCACCTACAACACCCCATAAGACCGTCATCAAAGGCCACACGATGACACACCGCAGCATTTTAAAGGCTTGATGCTTTGAAATGTAGCCAAGTTGCATTAACTTTGCTTGAACGCCAACGGCTAAAAACAGAGGCATGACACACAACCGATGCCAAGCACCGCACTCGTTCAGCAGAAAAAAAGAAACGCCACGCCTAAGCATTAGGGGAAATTCAAGGCAGGCATTTGGTTTAAATCATATTGCACGGAGATTTCCTGATATTAAAAACAACGACATTCAGCACATGAGGACTGACTTAAGCTCACTCATCAAGCTCGGACAGGTTTCAAAGCTACACTACGACCCCAGCACCGAAATGGAACTGGCGTCGCTCACCCGATGCGAGAAGATTCCCACCACAATAAAAAGCTCACCCGACGAAGGGGCGGCCTCGGCAGCCCGCTTCGTGGCCCAGACCATCGCCCAATGCGTGCAAGAGCGCGGGCGCTGCGTGATAGGGCTTGGTGCCGGCCGTTGCGCCCTTGACGTCTACGACGAACTGGTGAAGATGTATTTTGCCGACAAGGTGAGCTTCGCCAATGTGGAGATTTTCAACATTAGCGAACTGTGGATGAGCGGCTCGGTAGCGCTCGACTCGGAACAAAGCACAATGCGCAGGCTCAACGAGCGCCTGCTCAACAAAATCGACATCAGCCCAGAGCACGTGCACACGTTCAGTCTGAAAGCCAACGACGAAAACGTGTTTCACATGTGCAAAGACTACGAGGCCGAAATCGACGAGTTCGGCGGCCTCGACATAGTGGTGTGCGAGCTCACCAAGAGCGGCAGCGTAGCCTTCAACGACCCGGGATCGGCAATGAGCACCGGATGCCGCCTCACATCGCTCAGCAACGACGCCCGACGCCGCGTTGCCGACAGCTACCAGTGCAATGTGGCACCCCACACAGCCGTCACCCTGGGCATGAGCAACTTTCTCAGCTGCCGCAACATGGTGTGCGTGGCATGGGGCCCCGACAGTTCAACCGCGGTGCGCAATGCAGTTGAAGGACTGTGCACCGACCAAGTGCCGGCATCGTTCCTGCAGATGCACTCCTCGGCCCATCTTTATGTTGATATCGATGCCGCAGCCGGGCTCACACGGCTCAACTTCCCGTGGCGGGTGGCCAGTTGCAACTGGGACCGCCAGCTCGTGCGACGTGCCGTGGTATGGCTTTGCGGACAGACCGGAAAGCCCATACTAAAACTCACCAACAAAGACTACCACGACAACGGGCTCAGCGAGCTGGTGGTGCGCTACGAATCGTCGTACAATGTGAACCTCATGGTATTCAACGACTTGCAAAGCACCATCACCGGATGGCCAGGCGGGAAGCCCAATGCCGACGACTCACAACGGCCCGAACGCGCCACACCGTTTCCAAAGCGTGTGGTGGTGTTCAGCCCGCACCCCGACGATGCCGTAGTGTCGATGGGCGGCACATTGCGCAGGCTCGTGCAACAGGGACACGACGTGCACGTGGTGTTCCTGACTAGCGGCGATGTGGCCGTGAGCAACAACGACCTGCTACGCACCGTAATGCTGATAAAACGCATCAGCAAGCATTACGGAGTCGACAGCAAGATACAACAGCAGCTCGATGCCTCTATATTGAGCTACATCAACAACATGACCCCCGGCGATGCCGACAACAGCGACATGCGCTACCTGAAGGGGGAGATATTCGTGTGTGAGGGCCGTATGGCCTACAGATACATGGGTGTGAAGAGCGAAAACGTGATTGAGCTCCAACTCCCGTTCTACACCGATTCCCCATTCGGCAAAGGCCGTGTGGGCGAGCGAGACATCGCCGCCGTGCGGAAAGTCATAGAGCAGTTGCAGCCGCACCAGATTTATTTCGCTGGCGACCTGAATGACACCTATGGCACACACTCGTGTGCAGTAGACTGCATACTCGGCGCCATAGAGCAACTCAACGGCACGCCTGCAATGCAGCAATGCCGTGCATGGATGTACCGTGGACAGTGGGCCTCTTGGAACATCGACGACATCGACATGTCGGTGCCCATGAGCCCCGAAGAGTTCCGATTCAAGCGCGATGCCATCCTCAACCACCAGTCGCAGATTCACGATGCCCCGTTCCGCGACACCGACGACAACAAGCTCTCGTGGCAACGGTCTATCGACCGCAACAAGAGCATCGCCGACCTGTATACGAAACTCGGACTCGCAGCCTATGAGGCTATAGAGACATTCGTGCAGTATCACCCTGCGAAATCAGGCAAACAACAATAGGACATAACAGTAAAAAAACAAGATCATACATTTTCAATGGCAAGTAAAGACAATTTCAAATCTTTGAAGATGGAACGGCGTGAGTTCCACGACAAAGTGATTAACTTCTACAATACCGAGGAAAACAAACCTTACAACTACAAGCAGGTGGCCGAGAACGTGGGTGCCACCACGGCCAAGCAGCGCGCCATGATTGTGGAAATCCTGGAGCAGCTCGAGGTCGACGGCTTCGTGTGCGAGACGCTGCCCGGATGGTTCAAGGCCGCAATGCGGTCGTCGGTAGCCGAGGGCACATTCATTCGCCGCAGCAACGGCAAGAACAGCGTCGACATCTCAACCGGCCCCGACGATGACACCAAGCCCATTTTTGTGGCCGAGCGCAATTCGCTTCACGCCCTTAACGGCGACCGCGTGCTGGTGCACATCAGTGCCGCACGCACCGGCCTTGAGCCTGAGGCCGAGGTTCTCAAAATCATAGAGCCCAAGGAGCAAGTGTTCATCGGAACCCTGCAAGTGAAGAAATTCTTTGCCCACCTTGCCACCGATAGCAAATTCCTTGCCACCGACATCTTCATTCCCATCGACAAGCTCAAGGGCGGAAAGACCGGCGACAAGGCTGTGGTGCGCATCGTGGAATGGCCCCAAGACGCCAACAGCCCCGTGGGCGAGGTGGTAGACGTGCTCGGTGTGGCCGGCGAGAACAACGCCGAGATCCATGCCATCCTTGCCGAGTTCGGCCTGCCCTACAAATATCCCGAAAAGGTGGTGAAAGCCGCCGAACAAATCGACGAGGGCATCACCGATGAGGAGATTGCCCGCCGCCGCGACATGCGAAACGTGGTCACCTTCACCATCGATCCGAAAGACTCTAAAGACTTCGACGACGCCATCTCAATCCAGAAACTCGAAAACGGCAACTGGGAAGTGGGCGTGCACATTGCC
>CAVIEK010000173.1:0-3555 GCA_963641805.1 Bacteroides fragilis | reverse complement strand
GCAATGCAAAATTAATTGATTTTAGGGAGGCTCCGGCCTCCTTTTCTTGTTTTCACATTGCTGTCGGACGCTCATGGGGACTTTGCGTCCCCGCCGCTCAGGCTCCCCTGCAGTGTTTTTCATGCATTTACGCATCAAAACGTTGCACTTCTATTTGGATTCTGCAGTTTTATAGCATGTTTTGTGTTGGCTTGTTGTGCCTGTGATGGCATATTGCCGTCCTGTTTAGCCTTCCTTTGAAAATAACACGGGCGGCCCTACTGCCTTTATGGCAGTAGGCCGCCCGTGGCGTGTTATCTGTGTGTGCCGGTTATAGCCTGTTGCGCCGGCAGTCGTTTACTTGCACTTTGCGCAAGGAGTCCACGGCTTCAGTTGCTTGAAGAAGTCGTTGCCTTTGTCGTCAACCAGAATGAATGCGGGGAAGTCCTCGACGGTGATTTTCCAGATGGCTTCCATGCCCAGCTCGGGATACTCAACGCACTCGATGCTCTTGATGCTGCTCTGCGAGAGCACGGCGGCAACGCCACCGATGGTGCCCAGGTAGAATCCGCCGTGCTTCTGGCATGCGTCGGTCACCACTTGGGTGCGGTTGCCTTTGGCTATCATCACGAGGCTGCCGCCGTGATCCTGGAACTCATCCACGTAGGGGTCCATGCGGTTGGCTGTGGTGGGACCCATGCTGCCGCAGGGGTAGCCTTCGGGTGTCTTGGCTGGGCCGGCATACAGAATAGGGTGGTCCTTGAAATATGCGGGCAGATCCTCGCCTGCGTCGAGACGTGCCTTGAGCTTGGCGTGAGCGATGTCGCGTGCCACAATGATGGTGCCTTTGAGGCTGACGCGTGTGCTTACAGGATATTTGGTGAGCTCTTTGCGCACTGCGTCGATGCCTTCATCGAGGTCAATCTCAATGCCTTTGGCTCCCTCGCCTGGCTTGCGCAGCTCTTCGGGGATGAGCTCGCTTGGATTGGTGTCCATCTTCTCAATCCACACGCCGTCTTTGTTGATTTTTGCCTTGATATTGCGGTCGGCCGAACAGCTCACGCCCATGCCTATAGGGCAGCTTGCTCCGTGGCGGGGCAGACGCACCACGCGGATGTCATGTGCCAGGTATTTGCCGCCGAACTGTGCGCCCAGGCCTATCTTGTGTGCCTCTTCAAGCAGCTTGTTCTCAAGGTCGATGTCGCGGAATGCACGGCCGGTCTCGTCGCCTGTGGTGGGCAGGTTGTCGTAATACTTGATTGAGGCCAGCTTCACTGTGAGCAGGTTCTTCTCGGCGCTTGTTCCGCCAATCACGAATGCGATGTGATAGGGCGGGCAGGCTGCTGTTCCCAGGGTCTTCATCTTCTCAACGAGGAAGGGCAGCAGGGTGCCCTCGTTCTGGATTGTGGCCTTGGTCATGGGGTAGAAGTAGGTCTTGTTGGCCGAGCCTCCTCCCTTTGCCACCATCACAAAGCGGTATTCGTCGCCCTCGGTGGCTTCGATGTCGATTTGTGCGGGCAGGTTGCAGCGGGTATTCACCTCGTCATACATGTTGAGCGGGGCATTCTGCGAGTAGCGCAGGTTATCGTTGGTGAATGTGTTATACACACCGCGGCTCAAGGCTTCTTCGTCTTCAAAGTCGGTCCATACGCGCTGTCCCTTCTCGGCGTGGATGATTGCCGTGCCGGTATCCTGGCAGAAGGGCAGTATGCCCTTGACTGCGGTCTCGGCGTTGCGCAGGAACTGTAACGCCACATACTTGTCGTTCTCCGATGCCTCGGGGTCGTTGAGTATCTTTGCCACTTGCAGGTTGTGCTCGCGGCGCAACATGAACTCCACGTCGTGGAATGCCTGCTCCGACAGCTTGGTGAGCGCCTCTTTCGAAACTTTCAGGATTGTCTTTCCCTCAAATTCGGCAGTGCTTACACCTTCTTTCGTGAGCAAGTAGTATTCTGTGTTGTCGATGCCCAACTGAAACATGGGGGCATACTTAAACTCTGGTGTTGTTGCCATAGAAATTAAAGTGTTTTAGTTATTGTAGTTCTTGTATATAGTCTGTATGCAAAATTACTCAACTTTGCCTTATCGGTAAAATTTGTCACGGCTAAAATCGCGCTATGCCAGTTCTCATTATTCACCCTCGCCGTTAATGTGTGCTTGCTGTGCAAGGCTTTGCCACAGGTTGTCGGCGGGGGTGGGGGCGGTGATGTCGATTTCCTTGCCCGATACCGGATGCACAAACCGTATGCGGTGCGACTGGAGGCATATCCCGCCGTCGGGATTGCTGCGTTGCGCGCCATATTTCAGGTCGCCTTTTATTGGGCAACCTATGCTCGATAGCTGTACGCGTATCTGGTGCTTGCGGCCGGTCTTGAGGTCGACTTCGAGCAAGTGGTAGTTGTCGCCGTCGGCTATCACGCGGTAGGTGAGTATTGCCTTTTGCGCTCCTGGCTTGGGCTGAAGGCTCGCATATGTCTTGTTGTTGCGCTCGGTTGTTGTCAGATAGTGTACCAGGGTGTCGGTGTCTTTGGGCGGACGTTTTTTCACAATCGCCCAGTAGGTCTTGTGCACTTTGCCGGTGCGGAACAGCTCATTCATGCGGCTCAACCCCTTGCTGGTTTTGGCAAACACCACCAGGCCGCATGTGGGCCGATCGATGCGGTGCGTCACTCCGCAAAACACGTTGCCTGGCTTGTCATATTTTTCTTTTATCCACTTTTTCAGTGTCTCCACCAAAGGCTCGTCACCGGTCTTGTCGCCTTGCACAATCTCCCCAGCGGCCTTGTTCACTATTATTATGTGGTTGTCTTCATATACGACTTCCATAGTTTCTTCCTATATATAATATATATGTGCGGCCGTTGGTCTTGGCGATGCATTGGCGCCGTTCCTCCCATTGCCGTTACGCAAAGTTAGCGTGTTTCGCTTGAAGTAGCAAATCTCGCTCTGTTGTGCTTCGGCAAAATTATCTGACGTCACTTTACGTCTCGTGCACAGTCAGGCATAACAGGTTGTGGCATAATGATGTGTGGCGCGTTTTGGGCCGAGTTAACTCGTTTAGAATCCGACGTGGGTCAATTGCTTGCCGTCGGTAGGTGATTTTTGCATTCTCACGGCTTCTCGCAGTGATGTGGTGGTGGGTGATGTTCTGACGGTAGTTGTAGGTTGTAACTGGTAATGGACTTGTGTTAATGTCTTACGTACGCGTTAACTATATTTTACATGTGCTTACGATTTGTAAATGGCAATTTGACACCTTGGTGTGTTCTTTTTCGCGTGTGTATGCTTTCAAATGCTTGTTTTTGCTGTTATTTTGCCGTCTTGGCTTGATATTTGCCAAATTCCAAACTGAAAACCATTGTGCGCTACAATAAAATGATAGTAATTAAAAGCGCTTAAATGGTAACTTTTTTTTGATAAAAGCGCACTTTTAACAAAGAAAATTAGTCTGTTTGAGAAAATTTGTTTTCCTTTGCATACTGTTTTAGGTTTATGTTAAGAAACTGCAACAATTGCATTGATTTATAACAATAACTTAACCTCCGTTTTCGACAATGATAATGGATGGTGTTATTG
>CAVIEK010000172.1:0-3577 GCA_963641805.1 Bacteroides fragilis | reverse complement strand
TTAACACAATATAACCAAATTCGGCGTGATTCACAGTCGGCAAGACTTCTGTCGGGGATGTCATCCCTACACTCAAAGAGCCCTTGCAGGGCACTCAAATAAACGCAGGGCCACGTCAATCACGACGCAGCCCTGCTACATTAACCAATAAATACCAAATTCCCTAAAGGGATTAAATTACATTATATATCTGTAATCGTTGTAATAAACAACTTTTCATTAGAAAGTGAACTGCACACGAGCCTGAACAGAGTGAACGTTCTTGTCGTAGGGCAGACGATCGATGTTGATGCGGTGCCAAGTGTAGTTGAGCATCACCTGTGCATATTTGTTGAATGCATAGTTCAGACCCACAGTGGTCGAGTAGATGTCGCCACCGCCCACGCTGGTTGCGCCTGTTGCAGGCCAGTCAACGAGGAAGCCGTCGGCATAGTACTGGTCACGGCCGGCAGAGTAATACTCACCCTTGGTGAGGTCGTTTAGGCCGGTGTAGTTGAAGCGGGCAACCACCTCGAGGGCTTTGCCGTTGAGGCCGTTAAGCACTGCATTGTGCTTGTCGTAGGTGTAGTCGTTGCCGAAGATCTTGTAGCCAGCCTCAACGTAAGCGCCGTTGAAGTGGTTGGTGCGGATCTTGTTGGCAGTCTCCCACAGTTCAGGATCGCCCCAGCCGTCGATATTGTCCTGAGAAGCGATGAAGATTTTGTAAGAGTCGCGCTTCTTGGTCACGATTTTGTGCTTGTACTCAGCACGGATGAAGAAGTCCTTGTTGACAAAGAGAGCCTCGGCGCCAAGATCTATCACGTTGTTGGCCCAAGGAATCACGCAGCTCGAGAACTGGTTGTTCTGGTCAACATAAGTCTCCAGAGTCTGGCCGAGCGAGAGAGTCTTCTTGAGCACGGTAGAGCCCTTTGTGGTCACTTCCTCGCCACCGCCAAGGTGGGCATAGCGTGCGCTGACACCCACGTGGAAAGCGTCGTTGGCCTCATTGGCCTGGCGATAGAGCCAGCGGCCAGAGAGAGTCAGACCGTTGTAGCCTGCATCGAGCTTGTTGTAAGGATTCTCGGTGAACACACCTTGATAGAGGAACAAGTTGTTGGAAGAATACTTGTAAGTGATACCGAGCTCACGGCCCTCACCGAGCGATGAGGCCATACCGGGACGTGAGATGAAGTGGTAGCCGCCGAGCGATGTCTGGGCAGCCATTGTTCCGGCGGGGTCGTTGTAGTAGCCCACCTTCACTGCGTGAGTAGCGTCACTTGCGTCCTTGGTGGCATACTGCAGGAAGATGTTCTTCTGTGAGAACTTGCCGCCGCCGAAGCCGAAGTCGGCATAGAAGTACCAGTTCTGGCCATAGCTCATGCTGGTGCGGATGCGTGCGTCGCTGATGGCGGCACCGCTGGTGAGCGGAGTGAACTGGGTGTTGTAGTAGGCAGCATCGGCCATGAAGCGCGCACCTACGGTGAACTTAACCTGCTTCTCTTTGTTGTCGAGGTTGATTGTCGGGTCGTTGTCAAAGTCTTGTGCAGTAGCCGAGAAAGCCAGTGCAGCCAGTGCCGACATCAAAATATATTTGCTTGATTTCATTTCGTTTGTCTCTTTTAAATGATTTAAGAATTTAACTCTGGTGTTGAGTGCTTGCATCCTCGCCTGTGCGATTAGTAGCCGAGGTGGTTAAGCAGCTCATTGGCGTCGGGCACTGTAGAGGGAGCCTGGCTGTTGTCGAAGAGCTGTCCGGGGTGGAAGGGGTTGGGCAGCTTGGCATTGCAGCGCATGCCGTTGTCGAGCATATACTGGAGGTTCATCTCAGAGTGGTTGGTGAAGCAGCCGTCCATGTAGATGGGCCATGATGCCGATTCACCGGCAAATGTGCTCACTGCGGTCTTGGGAATGGTCACCTTCATCAGGTCGTCATACTCTGTGGTGTAGCCATAGTTCCAGTAGCCCATGTACTTGGTGATCTGAGCCTGAGAGTCGAATGAGTAGGGGTGGTTGATCATGCCGGCGCGGCGCACCATGTAGGCCTGCCACGGGCAGTTCATCTCAGGATAGTTGTTGGGGGCACCCGAGATAGCCGGGCCTATGATGTGGCATCCGTGGTCTTGCATATACTTGATGAAATCGGCCACACCGGTGGGGGTGTCGTAAGCGATGTCGGTTGCATATGCGGGAGAGCTGGTCCAGAGCAGATAGCACATGGGGATGCGTCCCTTGTACACCTTGTAGGCACGGTCAACGGCGTCGAACGAGAACGTCTGCAGGATCACCTTACCGTTGGTGTTGCCCACGTTCACCTTGCCGTTCTTGTAGAACACATTCTCAGATTCGGGCTTTGTGATGATATTCCAGCCCCACTTGTCGAGCTCCTGGTATACGCGAGCCTCCATATCCTTAGGCTGAGCCCAGCTTTCTTTAAACTCGATGTAGATGCCGGGGCGGTTGCCGCTGTCTTGCGGGTCGTCGACGTAAGCGTTAGAGAAATCATACACGAGGAAGTCCATATAACGGCTCTGTGCGGTCCAAGTGGTACCCTCAACAGTGGTAGAGGGGGCAGTGCCGCAAATCTCGAGCAGGCTCTTGCCCTTGAGAGAGTTCTTCACGTGATAGGGCAGGATGCGGCGGCCTTGAGAGTCGCGGTTGAGTTTCTTGCCACGTGCATAGGCGATCTGGTCGGCAAGGGCACTGATGTAAAGGCCGTTGCTGTAGGTAACCTGTGCGTTGGGGTTGGTCTGCCAGGCGGCAAGGGTCTCCGACAGAGGCTTGTTGGTCGAAGCGTAGCTTTGGCGGGCCTGCTCCTGGTTGTCATCATTGAACCAGCTGCCGGCGTCGAGCATAAGGAGCTCGGCGTAGTAGTAGTTGCGGGGATAGTAGCTGTAGTAGTTGCCCAAGTCGTTGTTATACTGGGTCTCGATGTCGGCTTCCGAGAAGTTGCAGGGAGTGCCGTCTTCATAAGTGAGTGAGCGGTAGAATGCTTTGCGGATAGCTGGCACCTGATCGCTGAACACCGTCTGGATGTTGGTGGTGCGCTTCAGGTTGTCGTCGTGGAGCGAGAGGACAACACCGTCTTTGGTGGCCTGGAGGTCCGACTCAAGGTAGTCGGCGCCCATGTCGCGGGCCCAACGCCACGAAGCCTCGGTTTCCTCGGGAGTCCAGTAGGTGCTGCCACGGTGTGCGATTACCGCATACAGGGGCACATAGTCACGCACTTTGGCGAGTTCTGAATTGAGAACTTGCACATCGATTGTCTTGGCTTGTTTGTTGTAGTCTGTGAACTGCTGTTCATCAGAGCACGAAGTCATGGCAACAGAAGCAACTGCAAGGCTTAAGATGCCAATTTTTACAAACTGTTTGTTCATAAATTTTAATTAAGTGTTAGTTAGATGTTATCAACGAAGGCAACCTGTAGTGACGTACCCCAGTGAGCATAGTCATCGCTTTCTTTTCACGACGCTTGTGTGCGGCAAGCCGCTACAGGTCGTCGCCTTTCTTTAATTTAGTTGTTATAATCGTTATGAAAGATGTGTCCCGGTCACTTTTTGCTTTGTGCGAGATACTTCTCCTGGTTGTAGGTGAAAGCCAT
>CAVIEK010000171.1:0-3578 GCA_963641805.1 Bacteroides fragilis | reverse complement strand
CGGTTAAGATTTATAATTGTTTAAGGTTTATGTTAATGGTATTAGAAGGTTAATTAGTTAGCAATCCCCGATGCTGAATCGAGGATTTCTTTTTTTGTATACCCATAAAAAACGCCAGACAACGATTCTGGCGCACACCCACACCACACCTAATTCATGCTGATATAATAAAAGACGCGGCCCACACAAACCGGCTGATAGCAGAGATTGCACGGGTCGCTTGTTTTTCTATGAGCGGCAGCTATCGGTCCACAACTATCGGCAAATGCTGCCTTGGGTATCGAAACCGCGCATGAAGTCGGCGGCATCCATGCGGCGCTTGCCCGCAAGTTGGAGTTGCAGCACTTGCAAGCGGCCGTCGGCACAGTCGATAGTGAGCGTTTTACCATCGGCCACCACCCTACCCGGCACGCAGTCGTGAGCCGGATGCGGCTCAGCTGTGGCAAAAATTTTCACCTGATGGTCGGTGCCGCGGGCATCGGTAAGAACAGTCCAAGCAGCAGGATAAGGCGACAAGCCTCGGATAAGGTTATAGACCTTCTCGGCCGTGGCAGTCCAACTGATGCGGCAGGTGTCCTTGAAGATTTTAGGAGCAGGGGTGGGTTGCTCATCAGCCGCAAGCAGACTGTCTTGCGGTATGGGGCTCACTGTGCCAGCTATGATGGCATCGACGGTCTCAATGACCATTCCAGCCCCGAGATTCATCAGACGGTCGTGTACCGTGCCCACATTGTCGGTGCGCGAAATGGATATCTTTCTCTGCTGTATGATGTCGCCGGTGTCAATTTCATGTTTCAGGAAGAATGTGGTGACACCGGTTTCCTTGTCGCCATTTATCACAGCCCAATTGATTGGAGCAGCCCCGCGGTATTTAGGAAGCAGAGAGGCATGCAGGTTGAATGTGCCAAGCCGCGGCATAGCCCACACCACCTCAGGAAGCATTCTGAAGGCTATGACTATGTGCAGCTGCGCGTCGAGCGACTTAAGCTCGGCGACAAACTCCGGATCTTTCAGACTGACGGGCTGTAGCAAGCGCAAACCGTGCTCCACTGCATATTGTTTGACAGCAGACTGAAGCAGGTGATGACCACGGCCAGCCGGCTTGTCGGGCATTGTGACCACCCCCGCCACATTGTAGCCGCCATCGACCAGACGGCTGAGACTCTCGACCGCGAAGTCGGGAGTGCCGAAAAAAACTATTCTCAAATCTTTCTTTTCCATATTGTTCTCAAATTAAAGAGCGCGCGGCCACGACAAGGCCGCTGAAATCAATGTTACGGCCAGACGTCAATCGAAGCTATAGTGTTTCAACACTTGACGATAGGAATTGAATATCTTAGATTTAGACACAAACCCTATGTAGCGCCCCTGATCATCTACCACGGGCAGATTCCAGGCGTTGGTGTCATCGAAAAGTTTCATCACCTTGTCCATGGGCATCCCTATCGACACTTTAGCCGGCGGCATCGACATGAAACGGTCGACATACATGCGTCGGTAAAGGTCGGTGCGGAACATGATATTGCGGATATCGTCGAGCAGCACCACCCCCAGGAGCTTTCCGGCGTCATCGGTCACGGGAAACAGATTGCGGTGGCTGCGCGATATCACATTCACCATGTCCTTAAGGCTCATTTGCGGATGCACCTCGATGAAGTCCTTCTCGATCACACTGTCCATTTTGAGCAGTGTGAGCACAGTTTGGTCTTTCTGATGAGTGAGCAGCTCGCCACGCTTGGCCAGACGCTTGGCGTATATGCTATAAGGATTGAAAATGCGGTAGGTACCGTAGCTGATGGCACTCACTATGAGCAACGGCAAGAACAGTTCATAGCCACCAGTCATCTCGGCTGTGAGGAAGATGGCCATGAGTGGCGCCTGCATCACACCGGCCATCACACCGGCCATGCCCATAAGGGCGAAGTTCTTGGTCGAAAGTGGGATATCGACCACCCCCAAGGCATTGAGCAGATAGGCGAAGACGAAGCCGGCCATACAGCCCACATAAAGTGAAGGCGCAAACGTACCGCCCACGCCGCCGCTGCCATTGGTGCAGCTGGTGGCGAACACCTTGGTGAGACAAAGCATGCCCACAAACGCCACGCAGCACCACACGTTGTCACGGAAGTCATAGAATAGACTGTTGTCGAACAAGGCCGACACGTTGCCGGCAAGCAGGTTGTTGATGGCACCGTAACCTTCGCCGTAGAGCGGAGGAAAAAGGAAAATGAACACACTTAGCACCAGTGAGCCAAACACGAAGCGCAACCGCTTGTTGGGCATCTCGCCGAAGATGCGCTCGAGCGAGCCCGACATCTTGGCAAAATAGAGCGACACAAAACCGCAAAACACGCCAAGCAGCACCACAAACGGTATGCGCACGGCATAGAACGGCTCACTTTGCGAAAAGAAGAATTCCACATTATAGCCAGTGAACACGTAGCTGACCGTAGCACCAGCCACCGAGGCGAGAATGAGCGGCATCACCGACCCGGCGGTAAGATCGAGCATCAGGACCTCGACAGTGAACAGCACCCCGGCGATAGGAGCCTTGAAGATGCCGGCGATACCGGCGGCAGCGCCACAGCCCACTAGCATCATCAGCACTCGCGGCGAGAGGCGGAACGTCTGGCCAAGATTGGAGCCGATTGCGGCCCCCGTAAACACGATAGGGCCCTCAGCTCCCACCGACCCGCCGAAACCGATCGTTATAGACGAGGCTATGAGCGAGGCATACATGTTGTGCGGTTTCAGGCGGCTCTTTTTCTGCGAGATGGCATAAAGCACGCGGGTGACACCATGAGATATGTTGTCGCGCACCACATAGCGCACATAGATGGCCGCCAAGAGGATTCCCACCACAGGGAAAATGAGATACTGAAAGTTGCCGTGCGATATCTGCACCTGCGAGGTGAGGAAGCCCGATATGGCACCTATCAAAAACTTTAGGAGCACAGCGGCCAGCCCCGAGACAATGCCGGTGAGCAATGCGAGAATCACCACAAACGAGCGTTCGCGGATGTGCTTCTCGCGCCACACGAGCATCTTCATAAACCAGCCGCCAGCATTGGCCTGAACGGCACTGTTATCGTTGCTTTGTTCCAATTCCAATTTATATGATCTGAATTTATTAATTGTAAACCTAATATTCCTTTTTTCATGTGGCAGCCCCACGTCAGAGCCATGTGACTACACGCCCTTTCCTGTCACCACAATCTTCACAGTGTAGACGAGAATCTTCAAATCGTTGAGCAGTGACATGTTCTCGAGGTACAACAAGTCGAAACCGGCACGCTCCACCATCTCATCGACCGTAGAGGCGTAGCCGAACTTGACCATGCCCATCGAGGTTATTCCGGGCCTAATCTGGTGCACGAGCGAATAGGCCGGCTCGTGCTCAAGGATGCGATCGACATAGTATTGCCGCTCAGGTCGCGGCCCCACGAGCGACATGTCGCCTCGAAGCACATTCCAGAATTGCGGCAACTCATCGATGCGGTATTTGCGCAACACACGGCCAAGATGGGTCACACGCGGGTCGTTGGCACTTGACAATTGAGGGCCTGAAGCCTCGGCAT
>CAVIEK010000170.1:0-3602 GCA_963641805.1 Bacteroides fragilis | reverse complement strand
TCTCAGCCAGAGCGAGCAGATGCCCGGCGAAGAATGGGTAGAAGGCGACACAATGACGGTGAGATACCTGAAGGTGACCAACGGTCCCGATAGTGTGATTCAGCTGATTAACGACTCGAAGAGCTCGAAGTAGCTGCCACGCTGAAGGCCACGAAAGCAGCCAAGCGCGCACACAACGAGTGGCATAGCGATGCCACGACACTAATAATTGCGGTAATAGCTCAGTTGGTAGAGTGGAAGCTTCCCAAGCTTCAGGTCGCGGGTTCGAACCCCGTTTACCGCTCCTGTTTTCCTAAAGAAGGATGCACGGCAACATGCCGCGCATCCTTCTTTGCCATTAATGTATTCTGAACAAGCCGTGCCTCGCATAGATGATTGCGGCTGACGATTAAAATGATTAACTTTGCTACCGTTATGACAGAACGAATCGTTATGATAGGCGCCGGCAATGTGGCTTGGAGCCTCGCTCAGGCTCTGGCAGCCAAGCACGAAATCAAGCAAGTCTACAGCCACCATCTGGCCAATGCATCGCAACTGGCAACGGCTGTGGGTTGCCATAATGCCACCGACGACCTTGACCAAATCGATGCCGATGCCGATGTGTATGTAATCTCGGTGAAAGATGATGCCATAGGGCACGTAGCATCATCTATCGCCGACAACGGCCGAAGCCTGTGGCTACACACATCGGGCACCAGGCCGCTGAGCCTGCTCACCGTCTCACACCCACATTGTGGCGTGCTTTACCCCATGCAGTCGTTCAGCAAGGCACTGACAGTCGATTTCAATGAGGTGCCGGTGTTTGTTGAAGGCAACACGCCACAAGTGCAAGAAGCCGTAAGCCGGCTCGCAAGCTCAATCTCATGCCATGTAGAGGTTGCCGACAGTGCCCGCCGCGCCAAGTTGCACATAGGGGCCGTAATGGCCTGCAACTTTGCCAACCACCTATGGACACTCACCGCCGAGGTGCTCGCCGAGGCCGGTATCGACTTCAAGATGATGCTTCCGCTGCTGCGCACCACAGTGGCCAAACTCGACCACCTCAGCCCAGCCGAATCACAGACCGGACCGGCCGCACGCGGCGACACAGCCGTGACATCGGCCCATGAACAGATGCTCAGCGGGCGCAAGCTTGAAATATACCGGCTGCTCACGCAAAGCATCATTGAAGCCACACATTCTGATAACGCCAAACGACAATAAAAGATATGAGCTCGATTAACTATGATTTGAAAAATATACGCGGAGTGGTGTTTGACATCGACGGAGTGCTGTCGCCGTCGACCATACCGCTATCGCCCACCGGCGAACCCATGCGCATGGTCAACATCAAAGACGGCTATGCCATACAACTGGCTGTGAAGCACGGCCTGCACATAGCCATACTGAGCGGAGCCAAGACCCATGCAGTGGACGTGAGATTCCGCGGGCTGGGTGTGACCGACGTATTTCTGGGGGCGGCTGTGAAACTGCCAGTGCTGAAGCAATGGATGAGCGACCACGGGCTAGAGCCGGAGCAAGTTGCCTATGCCGGCGACGACATACCCGACCTGCACGTGATGTCATACGTGGGACTTGGTGTGGCACCAAGCGATGCGGCTCCCGAGATAAAGGCAGCCGCAGGCTACATATCGCCTTATGCCGGTGGGTACGGCGTGGGACGCGATCTTCTCGAGCAGATCATGAAAGTACAGGGGAAGTGGCTCGACGACCGTCACGCATTCGGATGGTAGACCGATTTGTTTTAATTCTTAACAGAAACGTATGAGTCCTCTTGAAAATCTAAAACGTTATAAGGTGGTGCTTGCAAGCGGATCGCCCCGCCGGAGCGAGCTACTCAAGGCCCTCGACGTGGAATTCACGGTAAGGGTAAAGCGCGGCATTAGGGAGAGCTATCCCGCTACCCTACCGGCTGAGGAGGTCCCGGCATTCTTGGCCCAGGAAAAGGCGCAGGCATATATCGGCGATATGGCAGCCGACGAGCTTGTGATAACTGCCGACACTGTGGTGATCGACCACGGCGGAGTGATTTTGGGCAAGCCTCACGACACCGATGAGGCCCGAGCCATGCTGCATAGCCTGAGCGGCCATCGGCACAAGGTGGTGACGGGAGTGTGCCTACTTACCGCCGACAAGCCCGCACGCACCTTCAGCGCACTGACCACTGTGGAGTTTGCACAACTCACCGACGACGACATCGACTACTATGTGAATCGCTACCGACCGCTCGACAAGGCCGGAGCCTATGGGATACAGGAATGGATAGGATGTGCCGCCATCAAGGAAATCAACGGCAGCTTCTACAACGTGATGGGACTGCCAGTGCAACGCCTGTTTGAGGAATTGAAGCGGCTTTAACCTCAGTGCACAATGATTTGCCGTCACATACAGCGGTCCACAGCACAGGTGCAGTCGGCTATAATGGTAGCCATGTTGTCTCCAGCCATGTAGGGATTTTTTGTCGGTCGCAGTCTTTGACAAGTGGAAATTTTGTGATAATTTAGCGGCAGATACGCCCCCTTTCGGCCATTCTAAAAAAACGAAAAAGAACACGAATTGACACAAGTATAACACATGGGACTGGTAATAGGTATTGACGTGGGCGGAAGCACCACCAAGATTGTAGGCCTTGACGACGGACAGATAAAGTCGCCTATGTTTATCACCGCCACCGACCCGATAACATCGCTCTTCGGAGCTTTCGGCAAATATATCTACGACAACGGCATCAAGCTTGCCGACATAGAGCATGTGATGCTCACCGGGGTGGGCAGCTCGGCTGTTGAGACCCCTATCTACGGCTTGCCCACGAGCAAGGCCGACGAGTTTCAGGCCGACGGCCTGGGAGCACGGTTCGACAGCGGGCTTGACAGACTCATGGTGGTGTCGATGGGTACCGGAACAACACTCGTGAAAGTCGACGGCGACACAATCAGCCACGCCGGAGGGATAAGTATGGGAGGAGGCACCTTGCGAGGTCTGTCGGCCTTGTTGCTGAAAACGAGCAACATTGGCGAAGTGGTGGAAATGGCCTCCCGTGGCGACATGTCGCAAATCAACCTGCAAATCAAAGATATAACCACCAAGCCACTAGAAGGTTTGCCGATGTATGCCACGGCATCACTCTTCGGGAAAGTGGTCAACTCGAAGGCCGATGAGAGCGACATCGCCAAGGGACTGATATGCATGGTGCTTGAGACGATTGGCTCGTGTGCGGTACTGTCGGTAGCCAACACAGGGCTGCGCGACTTCGTGATGATAGGAAATCTCACGCGTCTGCCCGACTGCAAGGTTATTTTCCCTATTATGGAAGACCTTTACGGCGTGAGGTTCCACATACCGGACCACGCCGAGTTCTGCACAGCCTTGGGTGCAGCCCTCGCCTACCATCGCTGATTTTCATTTGTCACCATCGACAGGGTCGTGTGTGTCCTGCTGCTGCCTTTGCTGGGCCAAACGCTTGCGGTAGGCCTCAAGGTAGCGGTGAAGGCGGCGTTTGCGCTCACGTTCCTTGCGTGCCTGCCTCGCCACATAGTCGTCGTGCTGTTTTTCGAGAAAATTATCTGCCATAATAAATACCACCAAGACACGATTGATGATGA
>CAVIEK010000169.1:0-3679 GCA_963641805.1 Bacteroides fragilis | reverse complement strand
GGAGAGAAGATTTATGCGACAGCAAGCCCGACCACGTTACAAGTCACCATCAAGCGACAACATTGCCACTTTCAGCATAGAAGCCGACGGCACTCTGCTTGCCACTGCTTCTGCCGTGCTGAAGGACCACTCGGCAAGTAAGGTGAAGTCGATGCTCAAGCACAACCAGTTTGCCGTCAATGGCACTCCCTCGTCACAGTTCGACCGTCCGGTAAAAGCCGGCGACAAGCTCCAGGTGAACTTCGACACTTCGTTCCAGGTGTTCAGCGACCCGCGCATCAAGCTCCTCTATGAGGACGACGACATCATAGTCGTCGACAAAAGCTGCGGAGTTCTGTCGACGGGCACCGGCAAGGTGAAAGACGGCACCGTCTACAGCATAATGAAAGCCTATCTGCGCAAGCGCAATCCCGTGGCCCGCGTCTTTGTGGTGCACCGTCTCGACCGCGACACGTCGGGGCTGATGTTGCTCACACGCACTGCCAAGGCCCGCGACGTGCTTGTGAAAAACTGGGCAACTATGGTCACATGCCGTCATTATGTGGCAGTGGTCGAGGGCGTGATGGAGGACGACAAGGGCAAGGTGCGCAATTTCTTGGCCGACAGCCCCGACAACAACTATGAGGTGGTTGCAAGCGACGACCCCAAGGATGGTCAGCTCGCGGTGACCAACTATGTGACGCTCAAGCGCACTGGCCGCAACAGCCTCGTGCAGCTCGAGATGCGCACAGGCCGCAAGAATCAAATACGTGTCCACATGGCCGGTCTCGGTCATCCCGTGGTGGGCGACCGCAAATACGGCTCGCGCACCAATCCGCTCCGGCGGCTTGCTCTGCATGCCTCCACTCTCGAGTTCATGCACCCGCTCAGTGGCAAGCCCATGCACTTCGATACCGGCGTGCCGGCTCAGTTCCTTCAGCTTGTGGAATAGCTCCTGCCGCCAGCCGCCTGAAAGTGGCTCGGCGCTCCGCCACCGCACCCAAAGGTGCACCCCCGCCTTCAACGACCTAAAACGAAAAAGCTAGATAAAGCAACTAAATAACAACTGATTAATTCTATTAAAAAACATTATCCTTATGAAAAAGTACATTCTGTCATTAGACCAGGGCACAACCAGCTCAAGGGCTATCTTGTTCAACGAGCAAGGCGAAATTTGCTCAGTAGCACAAAAAGAGTTTACTCAGATCTTCCCCAAATCGGGCTGGGTAGAGCATAATCCTCATGAAATTTGGTCTTCGCAGGCTTCAGTAATCGCCGAGGCAATCGCAAAACTCGACATCAACGGTAAGGATATCGCCGCTATCGGTATCACCAACCAGCGCGAGACCACCATCGTGTGGGATGTGGAGACCGAAGAACCCGTCTACAACGCAATCGTGTGGCAAGACCGCCGTACAGGCGAGTTCTGCGACCAACTCAAGGCTCAAGACGGCCTCGTTGAGAAAATCCGTGAGAAGACGGGTCTTATCATCGACGCTTACTTCAGCGGCACTAAGATTAAATGGATTCTCGACAATGTGCCCGGAGCACGCGAGCGCGCCGAGGCTGGCAAGCTGCGTTTCGGTACTGTCGACTCTTGGCTCGTGTGGCGTCTCACACGCGGTGAGGTGCATGTGACCGATGTCACTAACGCAAGCCGCACCATGCTCTTCAATATCCACACTCTCGATTGGGACGACGACCTGCTCAACCTGCTCGGCATTCCTCGCTCAATGATGCCTCAGGTGAAGTCGAGCAGTGAGGTCTATGGCCACACCAAGACCACTATCTTCGCTCACGAGGTGCCCATCGCCGGTATTGCCGGTGACCAGCAGGCCGCCCTCTTCGGCCAGCAGTGTACTGAGGCTGGTTCTATCAAGAACACCTACGGCACAGGCTGCTTCCTGCTCATGAACACTGGCGAGAAGCCCATCACATCCAAGAACAACCTGCTCACCACCATCGCATGGAAGATTGGCGACAAGGTGAACTACGCTCTCGAAGGCTCTATCTTCGTAGGCGGCTCTGTGGTGCAATGGCTGCGCGACGGTCTTGGCATCATCAAGTCGAGTGGCGAGGTTGAGGCTCTCGCAAGCACCGTGCCCGATACTGGTGGCGTTTACTTTGTGCCTGCCCTTACCGGTCTGGCCGCTCCCTACTGGGATCCCTACGCACGCGGCTCAATCACTGGACTCAGCCGTGGCACCACTGCCGCTCACATCGCTCGTGCCGCTCTCGAAGGCATCGCACTGCAGACCTACGACATCGTCGACTGCATGCGTCGCGACGCCGAGCTGCCCATCCGCGAGCTTAAGGTCGATGGTGGCGCTTCGCGCAACAATCTGATGATGCAGTTCCAGAGCGACGTGCTCAATTGCAAGGTTTACCGTCCGCGCGTGACCGAGACCACCGCTCTCGGCGCCGCTTACCTCGCCGGTCTGGCTGTGGGTTACTGGCAGAACCTCGACGAGATCAAGCGTCAGTGGCAGGTTGAGAAGGAATTCTCGCCCGAGGCCAATCTTGAGGACGTGAAGAAGACTGTCGACGGATGGCACAATGCCGTTGACCGCACTCTCAGCAAAAAGTAATCGGCCCAAAGCTGATAGCTGTCACACGGCATGCGCCTTCATGGTGGCGCAATAGTCTTGACCGCACCGGGCGGCGCATGCCTTTTTATTAAAAAATCAAGGAAAACTATTCAAACCTTTTTTATAAAACCTAAAAATTAAAAAAATTATGGAATATTCATTAACAACCCAGATGTTGCTCGAGTTCATCGCAACATTCGTTCTTATTCTCCTTGGCGACGGCGTTGTTGCTTGCGTCAGTCTCAACAAGAGTAAAGGCCAAAATGCCGGTTGGGTAGTCATTACTATCGCTTGGGGTCTCGCAGTGTGGGCCGGTATCCTCATCTCAGGTCCCTATTCTGGCGCTCACCTCAATCCCGCAGTGACCATCGCATTTGCCGCTCAAAACCCGGCAGCATGGCCTATCGCAAGGGTTCTCGGCTACATCGTTGCCCAGCTCGCAGGCGCATTCCTCGGCGCTGTCGTGGTGTATGTGTTCTACAAGAAGCATTTCGATGTTACCGACGATGCCAATGCAAAGCTCGGCGTGTTCTGCACTGGCCCGGCTATCCGCAGCTATGGCTACAATTTCTTCAGTGAGGTTGTCGGCACATTCGTGCTCGTGTTCGCAATCTTCGCAACTATAGTTCCCGGCAACGAAGGCCTTTCTGCAGTTGGCCCGCTCCCCGTTTCCTACATAATCGTAGTTATCGGTATGGCACTTGGCGGCACCACAGGATATGCAATCAACCCTGCCCGTGACCTCGGTCCGCGCTTGGCTCACGCTGTGCTCCCCATCAAGGGCAAACGCGACAGCGACTGGGCTTACAGCTGGGTTCCCGTGGTTGGCCCTATCGTAGGCGGTCTTCTTGCTTACGGTGCTTACCTGCTTTTCTACGGCGAGATCCTCGCAGCAGCTTGATTTCACATGTCAACGTCACATCTTTTTTAGACCCTGTGCCAGTGGTTTAGCCGTGGCCGAGGTTTAATGAATACACACATTTCACAGAAGAACAAAAGCGGACTGCTCTCCTCCGTAGGGCTCCATCCTTTTGTTCTTCTGCTTTTTTTTCTCGCCGTTTTTCATGCATAAGGGCATGAGCTGTGGGAGATAAAACCTTACTGCTTTCCAT
>CAVIEK010000168.1:0-3728 GCA_963641805.1 Bacteroides fragilis | reverse complement strand
CGCCAGAGGGGCACGACAACGCCCCTGCCAAGGCCAATAGAGCACAGCAAATTGTAGATTTTTTTGTCATAAGAAACAACAGTTGATTTGTTTGTTTAATTAAGTAGAGTTATCGTTTGTGTGGTACGTTTGCCCCAGGAAGTGGGGCTAAATCAATATCATTTTTCACAAAATTAGCACATTTTATTGACAAAAGCAGAGGCAAAGGCGCATATTCAAGCAAATATTGCATCAAAACATTGCATTGTCACTGTCCTTTTACTAATTTTGCCGATGATAACAACAGCACCATTGAAAAGCACACGAAAAAATCACCACCTAATTTTTTATTTATGTATGCGAAGCCCGTTGAGGGTTTAGCTTTTTTGCGCGCCTGTAAAGCGCTGCAATAAAATAACTGCCGCGACCAGCCATATTGGCCGTTTTTTATTACTTTTGTAATGTAAACTATATAACACTAAACATCAGCTCCACTCCGATGATAAGTTTCAATAGCGACTATATGGAAGGCGCACATCCCGAGATACTGCGGCGCCTCAACGAGATCAACTTTTCGAAAATAAGCGGCTATGGCCGCGACCCGTTTTGCGAGAGCGCCAAACAGAAGATTCGCCAGGCATGCGCGTGCCCAGACGCCAACGTGCAGTTTCTCGTAGGCGGAACGCAGACAAACGCCATAGTCATCGATGCCATCCTGTCGCACAACGAGGGTGTGCTTGCCGCCGAGACAGGCCACATCAATCAGCACGAGGCCGGTGCCATCGAGGCTTGCGGCCACAAGATACTGTCGCTTGAGCAGCAAGACGGCAAAATCAAGTCGCTCGCATTGGCACAATATCTCAAGAACTTCTTCGGCAACGGATTTGCCTACGAGCATCTGGTTGTACCCAAAGCCGTGTACATATCCAACCCCACTGAATATGGCACCATCTACTCGCTCAACGAGTTGCAAGACCTGCGCGAAGTGTGCGACCGCTACGGGCTGATGCTATATATGGACGGAGCCCGCATGGGTTACGGACTGGCAGCAAAATACAACGATCTGTGGTTGCCCGACATCGCCCGGCTGTGCGATGCCTTCTACATTGGCGGCACCAAGGTGGGTGCGCTCTTCGGCGAGGCCGTGGTTATCACAAACCCCGCCATCAAACTCACTTTGGGCTATATGAAAAACCGTGGAGCCCTTCTGGCAAAAGGTTGGTTGCTGGGGTTGCAGTTCGACACGCTGTTTACCGATGACCTATACATGCGCATCTCACACAGCGCCGTCGACAAAGCCATGCGTCTACGTGAGGCCCTTGAGTCGAAAGACTACCCAATATATGTGGAATCGCCTACCAACCAGCTGTTTGTGGTGGTTGAGGACCACAAAATGGAAGATTTGGCCAAGCGTGTGGGATTCAATGTAATAGAGGGCGTGGGCAACCACCATCACGTGATTCGGTTTGCCACCACATGGGCCACAACCGACGAGCAGATTGATGAGTTGATATCGTTGCTTTAGTCACGATGCGGTGATCTTCACCGCTATCCGGAAAAGATTTTTTAGACGCATTACAGCCGTTCCTCCTCTCGATGCCGCGAGGAGGAACGGCTTGCTTATTTCTCACGACGGGCTTTTCCTGAGCATAATCTCGTCGAGCCATGCGCCGTCGCGATAGCGGCATAAGTCGACGTAGGCATCAATCCCAGGCACAATGCCCGATTGGGAATATTGCCAGATGGTGTAGCGGCCATCCCATGCGATGTCGGGCTTCGTGTCACTGTATCGCCCGATATAGAGCGGATATTTGTTGAAATGAGGTGCGAGCCACCTGTTGTAGAATGCCATGGTGCTATAGATCATGGGCGCCACTCCATAGTGGGTCCTTATGAGGTCGGCAAAAGCCTGCACGCTGTCGACAAGCTGGTTGCGCGACCAGCCACCGCTATGCTCCACATCAATCATCGGAATAAGGTCTTGGCTGCTTGCCGCGGCCAAGTGGCTGAAATTCCGGAATTGGTCTCTTACGCTCGCCGTGGGCGTGAAATAGTGGTAACTGCCCACAAGCAGGCCATGCTTGCGCGCCATAGTCACATTGTAGCCATAATGAGGCGAGCTGTAGGTGGCGCCCTCGGTAGCCTTGATATAGACGAAACGTATCGACTTGTCGCTCGCCACCTTGCCCCAGTCGATATCGCCCTGATGACTCGAGATGTCAATGCCATCGTAAGGCGCTGTGGTGTCGCGTGGAGCCACATGCACCGTGGCTCTTGGAGCAGTCTTGCGGCTGCTGCACGATACCGTGGTGACGGCCGCGGCGACAATTGAGGCTATCACGATTGCCGATATGTGTGAGTAGTTGTGTTTCATTTCATCTGTTGGCTCGACTGCATGCTTGTTGTCTCACGCTTTCATTTTTAAGGCATCGGCGGCAGACGCAATGAATCTTACCGGCTGCGGCGAGTGGGCATATAGATGTCGCCATCGTTGTCGGCCGAGCTCTGGTTTTTTTTCTTGTCGGTCTGTTGCTTGGCTTGCTTCTGTTTCAACTGCTGCTGGCGGGTCTGTTGCTCCTTGCGTTGCTGCTCAGCCTTTTTCTTCAGTTCCTTTTCTTGCTGTTTTTTCAGCTTTTCCTGTTTTTTGGCTTCTTCCTTTGCTGCTTTTTCAGCCTCTTTCTGTTTACGCTCATAGGCCTCCCTGTCCTCCTTTGCCTTTTTCTCGAGCAATTTTTTCTGTTCCTTTTCTTGCTTTTCGAGAGCCTTTTTCTGCTTTTCGCTCAGCGGAACAGGTTGTTGCGAAGGGGCCTGCACCCGCTTGGTGGCAGGCTCGGGCACACGCGTTTGCGGTGCCACAGTGCGAGGTCGGCGACGGCTCACCGTCTTTTTCATGAGTATGTCATTCAAACCGCATCCGGCATTGAACCGGCAAAGGTCCACATAGGCATCAATGCCCTGTATGCGTCCCCGCTCGCTGAACTGCCACAATATCCACTTGGCACCGTGGGTGAGTTGCGGACGGCTCTTGGAGTATCGGGCAATAAACAGTGGGTAGTCGACAAAGTCGGGCGCGAGATAAGCGTTGAAAAACGAGCTGCTGGTATAGATCATAGGTCGACAGCCGTAGTATTCCTCCAGCAGGTCGGCAAACAGCTTTACGCTGTCGCGCAACTGCTGGTTGGTCCACCCGCGACGGTACTCCACATCGATCAGCGGCACCAGGTCCTGCTCTTCCTTCTTTACCACGCTGATAAAGTTCTCAAACTGGCTGCGTATGCTCGAGGCAGTGCGCAAGAAATGGTAGCTGCCCACACGCACCCCGTAGCGGCGGGCATTCTCGATGTTGCGCCGGTAGTGGTTAGATGTGAAGGTCGCACCCTCGGTAGCCTTCACATACACGAATTTTATGTTACGGTCGGCAGCAGTGGTACTCCAGTCAATGTCTTTCTGATAACTCGACACATCGATACCGTCGTAGACCAGAGTCTGATCGTTACGGTATAGCTGGTCGTCATCGATGTCGATTTGCTTCGGCTCTGCCATTACCACAACCGCCCACAGCGTTGCCACCACGAGCATGGCCTGCCTTGCCTTATGTAGTGAAATATGAAAACTCAAAACTCAATCGGATATTAATGAATTACCGTTGGCCTTGGCAGCGCCAAAACCGCCCTAAGCCACGATTTCACAAAGATAGTAATTTATTTGGAAAAATCTTGCCGCCACGCAGCTAGTTGAGCCCTTTTTAC
>CAVIEK010000167.1:0-3856 GCA_963641805.1 Bacteroides fragilis | reverse complement strand
GTTTATTTGGTGCAATTGTTGGCTCAATTCCACCACCTATAACGCTTGCAATAGCTGCCGTAATTATATTATTGAGACCTATTTTATGAACCAAGAAGATTTTGAATATACAATTATTAAGTAACTTTGCACCCGGAACGTGCCGCATCCTACGGCACACCTAAAAAAGCAAAGAAAAAATGAGCATTCTTGACGAGGTGCGCTCACTGCGCATCAGCGACTACAACTATCCCTTGCCCGACGAGCGCATCGCAAAGCATCCGCTTGCCGAGCGTGACCAATGCAAGCTGCTATGCTATCGTGGCGGCACCATAAGTGAGCACAAGTTTGCCGACGTGCCCAGACTGCTGCCAGAGCACTCGATGCTGGTCTATAACAACACCCGTGTGATTAATGCCCGCTTGCGGTTTCGCAAGCCAGGCGGTGGTGCACTGATTGAGATATTCTGCCTAGAGCCAGTAGTTCCCCACGACTATGAACTCATTTTCCAAACCACAAGCCGATGCACATGGCTATGCCTCGTGGGCAACAGCAAGCGGTGGAAACAGGGTGCACTGTCGCAGAACGTAAGTGTTGACGGCAAAGAAGTGACACTAACCGCAGAGCGCGGCGAGCGTCGTGGCAATGCCTTTGAAATCACCTTCAGTTGGGACAAGTCTGACGTGACCTTCGCATCGCTACTCGACGCTATTGGTGAGATCCCCATTCCACCCTACCTGAACCGAGGCACCGAAGCGAGCGACTCGGCCGATTATCAGACCGTGTATAGCCACATCGACGGCAGCGTAGCGGCCCCCACCGCAGGCCTTCACTTCACCGATACCGTGCTGGCCGAGTGCGACCGCCGCGGCATAATGCGGCGCGAGCTCACGCTTCACGTGGGAGCAGGCACATTCCAGCCTGTGAAAAGTGAGGAAATAGGCGGACACGACATGCACACAGAGTTCATCGCCGTGACGCGCAGCCTACTCACCGACCTCATTGCCACCACAGGCCCAGTAGTGGCAGTAGGCACCACATCGGTGCGTACGATCGAAAGCCTCTATTATGTGGGACAGGTGCTCGAGACCAATCCTGATGCCGACGAGGAACAGTTGCGGGTGACGCAATGGATGCCCTACACCACACCATGCTCCATAAGTACCACCAAAGCGCTGCAGAACATTGTCGACTACCTTGACCGCCACAATGCCGACTGCTATCTGGGCAGCACACAACTGATGATTGCCCCAGGATTCAACTACCGCATTGCGCAAGGCATGATCACCAACTTCCACCAGCCGCAGTCGACACTGTTGCTGCTCGTGAGTGCCTTTGTGGGCAATGAAAACTGGCGTACAGTCTATGACTACGCCCTCGGCCACGGATTCCGTTTCCTAAGCTACGGCGATGCCTGCCTATTTCTAAGGTAACCGCAAGCGCTAAAACCCGAGAGCAGCATAACACAATAACTTAAGAGCCGCAGAAGTTGCTCCGAAAAGCTCCTGCGGCTCTTTGTGTTGCTTTTGTGTGTGCAAGCGGCAATCAGTTCACCACGTTCACCGGCTCGCCCTTGATGAAAGCGGCCACGTTGTCGACCACTATGCGCATCAGTCGCTGACGTGCCTCCACGCTGGCCCACGCGATATGCGGAGTTACGTAACAGTTGGCTGCAGTAAGAAGCGGATTGGTGACCATCGGGGGCTCATGAGAGAGCACGTCGATACCGGCGGCTGCTATGACGCCGTGATTAAGGGCATCAGCAAGGTCATGCTCATTGACTACCGGTCCGCGCGACGTGTTGATTACGATAGCCGTCGGCTTCATTGTGGCCAGACGCTCGCGGTTGACGAGGTGATGGGTGAGCGGCGAGAGCGGACAGTGCAACGTCATCACATCACAGTCGGCAAACGCACGCTCCAACGTCACTTTTGTGATGCCATCGGGCAATGCCGCCTGCTTTTTACTGGTAACAGCAATCACGCGCATCCCCATGGCCAATGCCACGCGAGCCACGGCCATTCCTATGTGGCCGAGCCCCACAATGGCCAATTTTTTGCCAGAGAGCTCATGCAGCGGCTCAAAAGTGTAACTGAAGTCGTCACAACGGCTCCACATGCCCGTCCGGGCCTGATCGGTATAGGTCTGCACACGATTGGTTATGTTGAGCAAGTGAGCCATCACCATCTGCACCGCCGAGTCGGTGCTGTAGCTTGGCACATTGGTAACCACCACTCCCCTCTCGCGGGCGGCATCCACATCCACGATGTTGAAGCCGGTGGCAAGCACGCCTATATAGCGCAACTGCGGTAGTGATTCCAGTGTGTCGCGACTGATCGGCACTTTGTTGGTAAGCACCACCTGCGCCCCGTCCAACCGCACAATCACCTGATCAGGGTCGGTGCGGTCATAGACCACACACTCATCGGCCAACGACTCAAGAGCGGCCCAAGAGAGATCTCCAGGATTTCCGGCAAATCCGTCGAGTACCACAATTTTCAGTTTGCTTTCTTTCATGTCGTCTTCAGTTTTTTTGATTCTTGTCAAAAATGACTTCTAGTCGGTCTCGCAAATATAATGATTTTTTGGCATGGCGGTCAACAAAAGACACAAAAAAGCCTACCCGTACATAGCCATCAGCGGTCATGCGGGCAGGCCGACTCCAAAAAACGTAAATTTCCCTTATACTCTAAAGGTTAATTGTGGAATTGTGCTGGTGAATGAATTGAAATCAGGATTTAGTGCAGTTTGATTAAAGCAGTTTCTATGATTACATCTTTATTTGAACGTGTAACGAAGCCACACCGTGTCGCCCTCGCGTTGAACGCTCTGCAAGTTGAGCACTGTAGGGCGGCGATCAGGGCTGCGAATGCCGTCGAACACGACAGTCATCCCTTTGCGCCCGTCAATGCCAGGGCCTATCATCACGCTCACCTCGTCGATTAAACCGCTAGCCAAGAATGCGCCGTTGATGTTGCCTCCACCCACCAAAGCCAGACGATTAACACCGAACTTGGCATTGAGCAACTCAACGGCATGACAAAGGTCGACACCGTCGTTGCCCACGGCTATCCACGAGATGCCTTGCCTTGTGAGAGTCTCAAGATATTCAAGCGGGCAACTCTCTGAAGTGATCACAAGCAGGGGCTTGCCATCGTAGCAGAATGTGGGCCACCGAAGGATTCCATGTGTGTCTATTGCCACGGTGTAGCCAACAGCCTTGTCGGCTATTTGATAGGCCATGTGGCCTATCGGGGTGTTGTCGACAGCCACAAACGGGGTGCTGTCGGCATAATGCATCTGCATGGTCACACGCCCCATAAGTTGTGAGGGGCACTCAAGCGAGTCGAGTGCATCATAATAAGAGTCGGAAGGGTCAAGTTGCTCAACCATGTCGCAATCAATGCGCCCGTCAACCGACATCATCATGTGACATATAATATATGGTCTCATAATTGTACAATTTTTTTTATGTGTTGGACAAAAGGAATCAACGTTGACATCGCTTTGGATTACTCAACAGTGCAAAATTAGGCACAATTTTCACCCACCACATTACACAAAATGCAGATATTATGACCATTTTTACCGTGTAGAGTCCAACAGCAAGCGCAAGCATCCCAAAAGCAAAAAACGAACAAAAGGACGCGTTTTGTGTGACTCTTTTTAATTTTCCATTGCACTTATGGTTACAATTTGTGCAGCCAGAAGGTCTGCAAGATTAAAACCAATTGTTTGCAGAATGACATTTTCTGTTAAAATGTGTTATTATTTTCATTTTCCGCAACTTTGAGTTTTTGTTTACATAGTGCCCATAAGCGCCAAAGCAATAAAACGTTATCACAACATATATGGCTAATTAGAACCTTGTCGCTTA
>CAVIEK010000166.1:469-3933 GCA_963641805.1 Bacteroides fragilis | reverse complement strand
GTGTATATACATCATTCACCAAAAAGAGCCGTTGAAACAAGAGTGAGAAATCAAGAAAATAGTATGTGAAAATTGTAATAAAAGACTATTAGCCAAAAAATTATCTTTTTAGAAAATTATAAAACATTAAAAACACACTTATTATGAAGAGATTACTTTACTTGTTGATTGTGTGGCTCACAGCGTTATGGGGTCATCAAGCAATGGCTCAAAGTGAAAACACGTGGACAAAGGCACAGTATGATGCACTCGGCAAAATAGTGAAATGGACCGATGCCGAGGGCAACGAACATGCCAATTATCTTACCGACGAAGCTACTGAGACATCTCATATCATTGCATTGCTAAAAACCGCGTATACCAACTCTAGTGTGCCCGGTATCCTTTATGGAGGCTACACCAGTGCTGGAAAGCGTGAGGGAGAGATTACTTATGGTAACATCACCGGATGGAACATTAATTCGGTTACCAAGCCCACCACCGAGGGCTATACAACCTTTATGGTGAAAGTGAAAGACGGATGGTCTAAGGATAATGATAGAAAATGTAGTACCGAAAGTGACATAAAGAACTATATAGAAAGTTCCATAGAATCGGTACAGCTACTTACGGCATCGATGACCGTTAGCGGTAGCAATCCAGGAACACTATACAAACTTTCAGGTGAGGCCAACAGGTTTTTCTTTATGTCGAAAGGGCGTGCCAGAATATTCGAAGGTTCACGAGCTGATCGTACGCCATTTTGGGGAATGTATGAGGAGTATAGCCCTGTTGACGAGTCAGCAAAAGAAGGCCTCACCGACTTCTATTCAAAAATGAAGGAAGGAAATGTGTATTCGGTTGTTCACGACTGCGGTTCGGTGCTTGGAACTGGTCACTACTTTGCCATGACAGGACAAAACGGAACTGAAAACCGTGACATTACCGGACTTACATTTTTCTTGACAGACTACAGACTTAAATATTGGAATGGACGTGATGAGAATAGAAAAAACAAATATATAGAATATAACCAAAATTATGCTCCGTCGGTGTGCTTGTATAGTGTGATGCTTGAGGCAAATGCAAAGGCAAGCACTGCCGACAAGCAATATACAGTGGATCTCGACTGGACCACCACACTGGCCAAGGTAATAGGCAACTCAAGTACCAAGGAGGAATATCACCTTTATGTGGTGAATAGCGATGGAACACTCGATGAAATAAAGCTCGACGACAACAGTGTGGCAAAACACAGCTATGATGTGCCGCAAAAGACACACGGCTACTCCATTACTTATGTGGTATCGGCAAAACCTGTCGACAATGCAGCCGGCTTTGATCCGGTGTGGTCAAACTACGCTACGGTCGACATACCCGGTCTGGATCCAAAGGAACTCCTGGTGCTTGGCATAGGAGGTACAGCCTACAGCAACTATGACCAAGATAATGAGATTAACCAATACCGCAACATGGTGATGATGAACAACAGTGTAGGTACATTTATTGCATCCGACAGCATGGCCGTAGGCTCAAAGTTCACATTCTACCGCATGGGCAAACTCACCGGTAAGGCCGAGACAGTGGATGTGGTGGCTGCGGTGGTAACCATAACCTCAAAAACAGGCAGCGGATTCGCTTACAAGGTGGAATATAAGAATCAGGCAGGAGTCGACCAATCGAAGTATCCCGCCACAACAGGCACATTCAGCGTGAAGGACAATGGGGCTGTCGACTTCAACAACTTCACCATTTGCGACCAGTTTAATGCCTCGACCGCCGAAAATGCGCAACCCGAAAAATACACCTACCAGGTGAAGTATGCGCCCGACGGCAATAAGGATGAATTTTACAGCAATGAGTATGAGGTGAAGGTGTATAAGACCGCCAGTGAAATGACCAACACCGTGACCAAGCAGGAAGTGAGCAACGACACTGACCACAGCCTGAAAGTGACCAGCGTGCCTCAAATAAAGTTTGCTGTAGAGAACAATCAGGCAATAAAGCAATATACCGTGTGGCGTAGTGGTAACAACATAGGCCGTGCCCAAGGCCGTCCCGATGGCAGCTACGGCACATTTGAGCTCTTCACCGATGGTGAGAAACTCACGGGTGAGAGTAAAGACGGACAAGCCACAATCAACGACAACACTTATGACTTCAAAGAAGCCGGACAGTATGTGCCCGTGATTAATGTGACAGCCGACAACGGCGACATCAACACCTATGGCTGCGATATTAAGAACGGATATATGCCCAAGGTGACAGTTGTGGAAAGCGGAAAAGAAATGAGTAACTATGAATTGCGCGACAGCATCACCGGCAAGGCTCTTGGAGCACGATACTTCAAGACTACCGTAACAGTGCAGGCTTATGTGCCCGAAGGATTGACCATTATGGGTTACCGCCTGTGGCGTGACTGTGGCAGCAAGGCGGTGGAAGAGACGCAGCAATATGAGGTGCGCAAAGATCCGCTTACACCTTGGTTCAATGGCCTTATCCAGCAAGGACGCAGTGCGCAAAGCAAGCACATATACGGCATAGAGGAGGGCGCTATGGATGGCGATTACATGAAAATAAGCGACATGTTCGGTGCAATAAAGCCAACAGAGACTAGTCCGCTCTATGTTGATTACTTAGTGCGTCTCTATTGTGAGGACGATGATGGCAACTGCTATGTGGCCGAAGCCACATTGCCCGTGACCTACACATCAAGCACCCCCACAGGAATTGATGATGTGAGTGGCGACAAGGACAACGGTTTCAGTGTGATGCCGTCGGTAGCCACAAGCCAGATTACCGTCAACGGCTGCAATGGAGCCATTGTGGTAAGGAGCATTACCGGTGCCGAGATGCTTAGGATTCAGGCCAATGGAGAAATAAGCCGCACTGTGGATGTGGGCAGCCTCGCCCCAGGTTACTATATAGTGACCAGTGGAGGCCGCAGTCAGCGCATCATAAAGAATTGAAAAATGACACAATAAACGACATTACTATCTTTTACTTATATTTTTTATTAGTTATTACAGTCTTATTCTTAACTTTTAAAATGGGGAGGGTTCGCCGGGAGGCAAGCCCTCTTTTTTAGGTATGCTCGGCATGAGCATTGTCTAACGGGTTCCTTATCCCGAACTCGCGTTATTAAGAATTTGGCAGTTCCGTTATAATTTTCTATATCTGCAACGCTGTCACCCACGCCGTATCACCAATAAGATTTGTGTCAAACAGGATGGCGGGACTCTGCAAAGGCAGAGATAGCCTTTGGATCGTGGGTGGGCACTACTTTTAATGTTAAAGCGTCATTGATGCTTTGTCTATTGGTCGTTTGAACGTAGGAAATTCAATCAGAGAAATCAAAGGCAATGTCAGAAGTGACTGCTACGGGTATGGAACAACTGTATCCCGGGGTGTGTAGTGAGGGAATAACCTATTCCCTCAAGCACACTTATATGGGGATACGTGCATATACCGACGTGGGCAGACAC
>CAVIEK010000166.1:0-459 GCA_963641805.1 Bacteroides fragilis | reverse complement strand
TACGGCCTAAACGACAGACGAGCGGAGGTGGAAGCCCACGTTTTGCGTTTAGGTAGTCTAACCTTTATGTTTTTAAGAAGTACATTTGGGCTTAATGTACGCAAATGTGATATTATGGAGAAAGGTTACAATCCAACGGACAACATTGAAGAGACTTTGAATGAGAATTTCAAATTCTGGACCGTATCAGAAAAAGGAGACATTGGTCGCCCAGACAGATCTGAAGTACAAATATCAGCAGAAGAATTGCTATCCGAGAACTGGCTGCACTACACGATCGGCAAAGAACGTAAGACAGGCTCTAAATGCGCTGAATCTGAATTCTATTTTGTTTTCATGGAAGCACTTCGCCGTGCTGGCTATAAGAAAATAACTTTGGATGTAGAGGATCCTCGCATCCCCATTTCTGGAGAGAAGTAGTTTGGATAGAAGTTCTTAGACTTTAGTCCTAAGAACTTC
>CAVIEK010000165.1:0-3941 GCA_963641805.1 Bacteroides fragilis | reverse complement strand
GGATACAGACTGCGGTTGTGGACGAGGACGTAACTGCAAGTCAAAAAGGCAACGGTAGGTGTTTGCAACTTGGTTGCACGCAAAACGCTCTACCTTTGCCCTGTATTTTAATAGTCAAGAATGCTTCAACGACTCAAAATATCGATAATTGCTCTCTCTGTTGCCATATTGATTGTGGCAACGGTACTTCCACACCACCATCATGAGAGTTCCATTTGTTTTATGATAGAGCGTTGCGGCATTGACGGCAAAGTGAACGATGTGCACACCATGCACCACAACGAGCATGACGGCAACGAGAATAGCGGATGCTCGTTTACGTCAACTCCAGCCGTTACATCAACTCCATTCTCCACATCACCTCACGTAAAGCCATTGTCACAAGTGCCGGCGATGATATTGATTCCAAAAGCCACGAGTTTTTTCATCAGGACAATATCCAACTGTTTCCTAAGGGGTACCGGCAATCTCCCACACCCCCCTACTTGCCTTAGAGCTCCTCCATTATCACTTTAAGACAACAATAATAACCATTTCACATAATCACGGTTACGACGTCGCTATACTGACGTCATTGTCGTGGTATACACCACTACCATCAATTATCAATACAAACATATAAACTAAATGTTCAAGAAGATAATCAGCTATTCGATCAACCATAAGTTGATGATTGGAATAGCTACTCTTGCACTCATAATATGGGGCACAGTCGCGCTGATCGGACTGCCATTTGACTCTACGCCCGACATAACAAACAATCAGGTTCAGATAATCACACAGGCTCCTTCGCTAGGGGCTCAAGAGGTGGAGCAATATATAACCACACCCATCGAGATGTCGGTAAGTAACATTCCTGAAATAACCGAGCGGCGGAGCATAAGCCGAAGCGGGCTATCGGTGATAACGCTCGTGTTTAATGACGATGTCGACATTTATTGGGCTCGTGAACAGGTGAATCAGCAACTCAAAGAGGCCGAAGAACAGATACCCAAGGGAGAAGCCAAGGTGGGAATGGCACCCATCTCGACGGGACTTGGTGAGATTTTCCACTACACAATCAGACCGGCAAAAGGATATGAGGACAGATACACACTAACCGACCTGCGCACGATACAGGACTGGATTGTGCGCAAGCAGCTGGCAGGCACCAAAGGTGTAGCCGAAGTGAATGGCTGGGGTGGCTTTGTAAAGCAATATGAGGTGGCTATCGATGCTGACAAGCTCAATAGCGCAAATGTTACGATACCCGAGTTATACTCTGCATTGGAGAATAACAATGAGAACACTGGTGGCAGCTATATTGAGCAGTCGGGGATGCAATATTTCATCAGGGGAATAGGATTGGCCCAATCCATCCACGATATTGAGAGGATTCCCATAAAGACCATAAACGGCATACCCGTGCTTGTGGGTGATGTGGCACAAGTGAGAATAGGCACAGCCATGCGGTATGGAGCCGTCACGCGAAACGGAGAGGGCGAGGTGGTCTCTGGCATCACTCTAATGCTGAAGGGCGAAAACTTTCAGGAGGTGATTAGAAACGTGAAATCCCGCATTGAGACCATTAAGAAAAGTCTACCTGAAGGGGTGGTAATAGAGCCATTCATCGATCGCACTCAGCTGGTCGACCGTGTAACCGGCACTATAGCACACAATCTAATTGAAGGCGGACTCATTGTCATATTCATCCTCGTGTTGTTTCTCGGCAACTATCGTGCTGGGCTGGTTGTGGCTTCGGTAATTCCATTGTCGATGCTTTTCGCCTTCGGCATGATGCGCACATTTGGGGTGAGTGGCAACCTGATGAGCCTTGGGGCCATTGATTTCGGTCTGATTGTAGATGGCGCCGTCATAATCGTTGAATGCGTGTGTTCCTACATAGCAGCCCATGCCAACAGCTTTAACGGGCGACGGTTGACACAGTCGCAAATGGATAAGACCGTTGCCGATAGTGCCGGCACGATGATGAGTTCGGCTGCTTTTGGTGAAATTATAATAATGACAGTGTATGTCCCATTGCTGACTCTAGTAGGCATAGAGGGTAAAATGTTTCGGCCAATGGCCTTGACAGTGTTTTTTGCCATACTTGGCGCGTTCCTGCTGTCGCTCACCTACGTACCGGTGGCAAGCACCATATTCCTCAGCAAAAATTCGACCCACAACCGCAATTTATCCGACAAACTGATGGCTCGCATACAGTCGGCCTACCGTCCCCTACTTGAGTGGAGCTTAAGACATGGCAAGGCATTAATATCCGTAATGACAGCCATATTTGCTGCAAGTCTACTGTTGTTTATCAGAATGGGTGGTGAATTCATTCCCAACCTCGAAGAAGGCGATTTGGCGGCCGAAGTCAGTATGTGCCAAGGCACGTCTTTATCCCAAATGATTGAGTCGTGTACCAAGGCTGAGGCCATATTAAAGAAACAATTCCCCGAGGTGAAACAGGCGGTAAGCCGCATCGGAAGTTCCGAGATTCCCACCGACCCGATGCCTGTTGAACGAGCCGACATGATGATTGCCCTTGAGCCGAAAGACAAATGGACGTCGGCCAAAACCCAAAGCGAGCTGACCGAAAAAATGGAAGAAGCCCTCAGTGTGATACCTGGACTGCATGTGGAGATGTCCCAACCCATACAGATGCGCACCAATGAGCTTATAACTGGCATAAAGCAGGATGTAGCAATAATGATCTATGGCAACGATCTTGAGAAACTCTCATCAACCGCCAATCATGTGGCCGCACTCATACGTGACATCGACGGAGTAACCGACCCTATGGTCGAAAAGATTACGGGCCTGCCCCAAATTCAAGTGAAATATGATCGCGATAAGCTGGCTAGCTACGGAATTTCAATTCGAGATGCCAACAACATTATCCAAACAGCCTTTGCCGGTAGCAATGCGGGTACAATTTATGAGAATGACCGCAGCTTTGACATTGTTCTGCGCCTTAATAAAGATTTGCGCAATGATGCCGACGCGTTGCGCAACATCTACATTCCATTGCCGAGCGGCGGTTCGGTACCGCTTCAACAAGTTGCTTCAATTGGATATGAATCCGCTCCCTCACAAATCACCCACGATGAGGGACAAAGACGGATTTATGTGGGATTCAACGTGCGCGGACGAGATGTGAAACGCACAATTGATGATATACAAGACCGACTCGACAAGCAGCTGAAATTACCCACAGGCTATTACTACCGGTATGGAGGGCAATTCAAAAACATGGAAGATGCCACATCCCGTCTTAGCATTGCCCTGCCAGCCGCGTTGGCTTTCATCCTTATACTTCTCTTTGCCACACTCGGCACAATAAAGGAGACTCTGTATGTGTTTACAGCCATTCCCCTGTCAGCGATAGGCGGTATAGCAGCCCTGTGGCTTCGAGGCATGCCTTTCAGCATTTCGGCCGGTGTGGGGTTCATAGCCTTATTTGGCATAGCTGTGCTTAATGGAATTGTGCTTATCAATCAGTTCAATGCTTTTGAGCGTGAAGGGATTACCAGTCCACACGACAGAGTTGTCAAAGGGTGCATGATGCGTCTGCGGCCCGTGTTGATAACGGCTCTGGTTGCCTCATTTGGCTTCCTGCCGATGGCAATGTCGACTAGTGATGGGGCCGAAGTGCAACGTCCGCTTGCCACTGTGGTTATCGGGGGGCTGCTTACCGCTACTTTCCTCACACTACTCGTCTTGCCAGCTATATACAAAACATTTACAGGAGAAAAAAGCAATCAAAATGCACACACATAAACCCATCTCAACAACACTTGCCCTGCTTTTTGCTATGGGCATAAGTCTAAACGCACAAAATTGTGCTTTGACCAATCTCGACAGTTGCATTAACGAAGCTTTCAGGTGCAACCTTGGAATAAAAGCCCAGACCCTGACGGTTCAAAAAGCTAAAGACATGGAGTCTACATACATTGAAC
>CAVIEK010000164.1:0-3975 GCA_963641805.1 Bacteroides fragilis | reverse complement strand
GATGACTACAATCAAGACGATGAAACAATGGCCAACGACTGCGACATAAACATCCCAATTATGACTCTGCGCAACATGGTGATGTTTCCGGGCATGGCCATGCCAGTGTCAGTAGGCCGTCAGAAATCATTGGCTCTGATACGCGATGCCCAGCGCAAAAAGCAGACTATCGGCGTGATTTGCCAAATAGACAGTACCGTAGAGGATCCCGGGATTTCCGATTTGTATCAAATAGGAACTACTGCTGAAATAATCAAGATTATTGAGATGCAGGACCACACTACCAACGTGTTTCTGCAAGGCCGTCAATCATTTGTACTGCAAAAAATCACATCCAAAGAGCCTTATTTAAGAGGTGACGTGAGTTGCTACGGCCAATTCCTTCCAAAGAAGGGAGATAAGGAATTTGCCGCTTTGATCAGCTCAATAAAGGACATCACCTACAACATGCTCGACAAGCTCGGCGACAGCGCCAAGGAGCTCAAGTTTGCGGTCAACAATATCGACAGTCCAGTGTTTTTGGTCAACTTCTTGGCCACCAACATACCTTTTGAACCAGCGCAAAAGCAAGCACTGCTTGAGATTGGCATAATAAAAAAACGAGCCTACAAGCTCCATACATTTTTAAGTCAAGAGGCCCAGCTGGTTGATCTCAAGGCCGACATTCAGTCACGCACCCAGCAAGACCTGTCGCAGCAGCAGCGCGAGCACTTCCTGCAACAACAAATACGCACAATTCAAGAAGAGCTCGGAACCAGTGAAGACGACTTCACCGAGCTCGAGAAACGTGCCGACGACAAGGAGTGGAACGATGCCAACGACAAGCATTTCGACAAAGAGCTCAAAAAGCTTGAGCGGCTTAACCCGCAATCGCCCGACTATGCCGTCCAATATCAATATTTGGACACATACCTCAACTTGCCGTGGAATCACTGCACCAAAGACACTTTCAACCTCAAAAAGGTGGAGGCCAAGCTAAATCACGACCACTATGGGCTGAAAGACGTAAAAGACAGGATTCTGGAGCACTTATCGGTGCTTAAACTGCGAGGCGACCTCAAATCGCCTATCATCTGCCTGTATGGTCCTCCGGGGGTGGGCAAGACATCGCTCGGTAAGTCGATAGCAGAGGCTTTGCACCGCAAATATGCACGAATATCGCTTGGCGGACTGCACGACGAGGCCGAGATCAGAGGCCACCGTCGCACCTACATTGGTGCAATGCCGGGACGGATTATCGACGGCTTGGCAAAATGCGGAAGCTCTAACCCCGTAATGGTGCTTGACGAAATCGACAAAGTGGGCAAAGACTTCAAGGGCGACCCGTCGTCGGCTCTGCTCGAAGTGCTTGATCCAGAACAAAACAGTCATTTTCACGACAACTACCTTGACTTTGACTACGACTTGTCGAAAGTGCTGTTCATTGCCACAGCCAACTCACTGTCGACAATCAGCCGTCCACTACTCGACCGCATGGAGGTGATTGAGATAACAGGCTATATTCCCGAGGAGAAAGTGGAAATCGCCCGCAAGCACCTTGTCCCGAAACTCCTTGAGGAAAACGGATTCGGCCCTAAAGAAATCTCTTTCGGCAAACCGGTACTGAACGCCATTATAGAGAGTCATACAAGAGAAAGCGGCGTGAGGGAATTGGAGAAGAAAATCTCGAAAGTGCTTCGCAAAATCGCACGAGCCAAAGCCACAGGAGAGGAATTCCCCTCGACAATAACCGAGAGCAACCTCGACACCTACTTGGGAGCTAAGGAATATAGCCGCGACATCTATGAGGGCAATGAGTTTGCAGGTGTGGTTACCGGTTTGGCCTGGACATCCGTAGGCGGCGAGATTCTCTTTATCGAGTCGGCGCTCACAAAAGCGGGAAAGAGTGGCGAGAAACTCACACTTACAGGAAACCTTGGCGACGTGATGAAGGAATCGGCAGTGATTGCTTTGCAATACATCAAGTCGCACTGCTCACTATTTGGAATCGACTATGAATTGTTCGACAAGTATAATGTGCATATTCACGTTCCCGAAGGTGCAATACCTAAAGACGGGCCTTCGGCTGGTGTGACAATGGTGACATCGCTCGTATCGTCGTTCACGCAAAGGAAGGTGCGTGACCATTTGGCAATGACAGGAGAAATCACCCTTAGGGGAAAGGTGCTGCCTGTGGGCGGAATCAAGGAGAAAATCCTGGCAGCCAAGCGTGCGGGCATTAAAGACATCATCTTATGCAAAGAGAACAAAAAGGATATCGATGAAATCGACGAGATTTATCTCAAGGGTCTTGAATTCCATTTTGTTGACACCATTAAAGAAGTGGTGGACTTTGCTTTGCTCCCACAAAAGGTGAAAGACGCATTGGAGTTGTAGCTCCGCAACAGGAAAAAATGCTTCAAGCGGTGATTGCGCGTTTAAGCACGGCAGTCACCGCTTGTTTTTTGTGTCGTTGCCCCGGCTTGTCGCCTACTGTAGATACGGGTTTGACGCCTGTTCCGCGCCGACTGTGGTAGATGGCCCGTGCCCCGGCAGAATCATCGTATCGGCTGGTAATGTTAATATCTTGCTTCTCACGTTCTCCACCAGTAGCGCATGAGAGCCTCCGGGCAAGTCGGTACGGCCTATACTGCCTAAAAAAACGCTGTCGCCCACAAAGACAGTGCTACTTTGAGGCAAATAGAATGCTAGCCCCCCCAATGAATGACCGGGGACCGCCAACACTTTGATCTCTTCCGACGCCAGATAGATTGAATCGCCTTCCTTGATATACTTGTTGATTAAGAGCGGCTGCACCACTATCTTCAAGCCGAACCGTTTTGCTTGAAGCGGCAATGCATCGGCCAGCGGAGCATCGGCTTCACTGGCACAAACCGGAGCTGAATACTTGCTTGCGAGCCATGCGGCCGATGACACATGGTCGATATGCACGTGTGTTATCATCACGCACTTAACATGAAGTCCGTGGTTGAACAAGAATTCATCAACCCCTTCACGTTCAAGCGCGTTCATCATGCCCGGATCAACAACGACGGCCTCTTTAACGCCTTCGTCATACATCACATAGGTGTTTTCTCCAAACGGGTTTACTTCAAAGCGAACGATTTTCATTTCTTTCAAAATGGCAAATAAACTATTTTCTTGGTCTCAAAGAACGGCTCCTCAAAATAGCGGTTCAGGTCGTCGACGACCACACTTTCACCATATGTCTTCAGCTCCTCGCCGAGATCGCCACCCTTCAGACAAATCAGCCCATTGGGCAACGGATTCTGCATCTCTCTGTCGACGGCAATAAGACGTTTCAAGAGCGGCACCATTTTGTCCAATTCCATCACTGCCCGGCTAATCACAAAATCAAAAGCGCCCTTTACTTCTTTGATGTCACCGTGCTGGATTGTCACGTTGGCCAATCCGGCTTCAGTCGATATCGACTCGGCAACCCTCAACTTCTTCCCAATACGGTCAACAAGATGAAACCTGACATCAGGAAACAATATTGCCAACGGGATGGCGGGGAATCCCCCACCCGTCCCGAAATCAAGAATCCTTGTACCGGCTGCGAATTTAATGAATTTGGCAATCGACAACGAATGTAAAATGTGTTTCACCTCCAAATTATCGATATCCTTGCGCGAGATCACATTGATTTTTGTGTTCCACTCTGGATAGCGTTGTTCCAAAACAGAGAATTGCTCAATCTGTCGTTGAGAGAGAGACGGAAAGTATTTAGTTATTAAATTCATGTCTGATTGAACAATATTGTGGCAGATTCTATCGCAGGCTTCTCAATCACAGATTGTTGATTATTGAGTTCTCAAGGAAGTATGGCTTAAGCGTATCAAAGTCCAAACTGATTTTAGGCTCACCAACGGCGTTAATGGCCAGCTCGTTTGGTTCAAAGCTCCAAGTCACACCCTTGTCGGTGAAATAGAAGTTGTTGCTTACCGACAGATTGGGCAGATTATAGTAACCTAA
>CAVIEK010000163.1:0-4207 GCA_963641805.1 Bacteroides fragilis | reverse complement strand
AGGCTGTCGTGGTCACAAAGCCACGGCAGCTTTTTTGTTGAATGATTTTAATATTTTAGTTAATAAAGGTATTTGTGTGTTAATGCGTGTGTATTTTGTGCTATAGATACGCATAATCGTGGTATATTTGCATAATTTATTGAGTTTTTGGGAAAACCAGGCATAATCATGCGCAGTAATAAGACGATCAATGTTATAGCAGAGAGTAGTTCCACCCGCACCGAGTGGAGCCTTGTGGAGAACAATAAAGTAGTGGAGCAAGCCTTTACCGAGGGTTTGAATCCTGTGTTTCTCACCAGGCGCGAAATCAGCCATTGCATCCGTCTTGAGCTTTCTCCGGCGTTTTTCAAGCGTCGTTGGGACCACGTCTATTTCTATGGCGCCGGTTGCTTGAGCTCAGAGAAGAACAAAATAGTCGAGGCTTCCCTCGTAGCGCAATTCAAGACTCCTGTCACTGTCGAGAGCGACTTGCTCGGAGCCGCCCGTGGCTTGCTCGTTCACGAGCCGGGATTGGCCTGCATTCTCGGCACCGGCTCCAACTCATGTTTCTATGACGGCACAAATATCGTTAAAAACGTGCGCTCGTTGGGGTTCATTCTTGGCGATGAGGGCAGTGGCGGTGCCATGGGACGCATCTTCTTGAGCGACTGTCTCAAGAATTTGGCTCCTGCCGACCTTACCGAGGCTTTCTTCGACGAGTTTAAGATTACCGCCGACGAGATTCTCGACTCGGTGTACAACAATCCATTGGCAAACCGCAACCTGCGCCAGTATTCGTTTTTCTTGGCCAAGCACCTCGATGTGGACTATGTGCGCAATTTGGTCATCGACGAGATATCACGATTCTTCGAGCGCAATCTATGCCAGTATGACTACAAGAACTACCCGGTGTGCTTTGTGGGGTCGGTGGCATGCATGTATAGCGAGATTCTGCTGCATGTCGCGCACCGCTATGGCGCCACTGTGAGGAAAATTGTGCGCAACTCCATGCCAGGCCTTATCACCTACCATAAGGTCGACACTGAATAGCGTGTGGAGTAGCCGGGACATCATTTCTTTTCCCGACCATCCCGAACCCTTTTTACCCGAATGACCATTGATGCTTGCCCCCAAAGCGTCTGGCCGTATCTTTTGCGACTAAACCAAATAAATACAGAAAACGATGAGATTTATTGAATCCAACCAACCGATGCGATTTGCGGCGTTGTCGTTGGCCGCGGCACTTTGTCTTGCCTCAACGGCTCAGTCACGGTTGCTGGCCGTGGTTGAGCACGCGGTGCGTGCCTCGGTGCCGCAGCACCTCACTCTCTATCATCCGGTGAAAGTTCTGAGTTGCGTGGCCGATGCCGACACCGTGCGCGTCGACCTTAACAACCAGTATGCCAATGTGCCTATAACCGCCGCCTCGCTCAACAGCCTGAAGGCTGATATCCGACAGGCTCTCCATCAAGCCGGAAACGACTTCAAAGGCGTAGCCCTGAGCATAGATGGCGTGAGGGCCGAACGCTATGTGTTCGGCTACGATCGCAAGTATGCCCGCAAGCATGCGCCGTTTGTGAGCGAGGTGGGAGCTTCGCACCACTTCAGCAAGGGTCTTGACGGCAATATAGTGGCCATGTGGCAAAGCCACGGCCGTTACTACGATGGAGGCTCTGGGCAGTGGTTGTGGCAACGTCCACGCTTGTTTCAGACGGTTGAGGACCTTTTTCCCACAAGCTATGTGATACCGTTCATCATGCCCATGCTTGAGAATGCGGGCGCCTATGTGTGGAATCCGCGTGAGCGCGACACTCATTCTTTCGAGGTGATTGTCGATAACGACGGTGGCCTGGCACAGTCGGGATATGCCGACAGAGGTGTGCTCAACGCTTGGTCGACCGGTGCCGACAGCGGTTTTGCCTATAAGAAAGCGACCTATGTCGACGGTCAGAACCCGTTTGCCGACGGCACTTACCGGATGGTCAACGCGACGTCTGAGAAGGGGCGGCTGGATGTGTCGGAAGCCACATGGTCGGCCGATATTCCCGCTGATGGCGACTATGCTCTGTATGTGAGCTACAAGACTTTGCCCAACAGCGTCACCGATGCCATTTATACGGTAAACTGCAGTGGCTTGAGCCGTCAATTCAAGGTCAATCAGACCATGGCTGGCGGTGTATGGGTGTATCTCGGCACTTTCCCTCTGAAGAAGGGACATAATTCCTCGGTGGTGACTTTAAGCAATGTGTCGAAGTGCAATGGCGGTGTGGTCACAGCCGATGCCGTGAAGATAGGTGGGGGCATGGGCAACATAGCCCGCTGTCCGGCCGAGCGCACCGAGGCCAACGTAGCACGCGCAGGCAGCAGTGCCCGCATGCTTGCCCGCCTGGGTGTGGCCTATGACACGGTTGTGAGCGGTTATCCCCGTTTCACCGAAGGCTCACGCTATTTCTTGCAATGGTCAGGATTCCCCTATGATGTGTATTCCACCACAGGAAGCATCAACGACTACAACGACGACTACCGCAGCCGCAGCGAGTGGGTGAATTGGCTGGCCGGTGGCTCACAGGCCATCCCCGATAAGCCGGGACTCAATGTGCCGCTCGATCTGTCTTTTGCATTCCACACCGACGCCGGTGTCACTCCAGGTGACAGTGTGATAGGAACAATGAGCATCTATAACACCGGCAATTTCGGCATTTTCCCCGACGGTACGCCCCGTGTGATATCGCGCGAGCTCACGCAAGTGGTCAACGAGCAGCTGATGCGCGACATCAGTGCCCGCTTTGAGCCTAACTGGAACAGCCGCGGCATTTTCAAGCGTGAGGTGTATGAGGCTCGCGTGCCTCAGGTGCCGGCCACCCTTCTTGAGCTTCTCTCGCACCAGAATTTCGCCGATATGCGCTATGGTCTGGACCCCGACTTTCAGTTCACCGTCAGCCGTTCAATCTATAAGGGCATTCTCCGCTTCATTGCTAAGCGAGATCATCGTGACTATGTGGTGCAGCCGCTGCCTGTCAACTCGTTTGCCATAACTCCCGAAGCCGATGGCACAGTGAGGCTCACATGGCAGCCCACTGCCGACACGCTTGAGACATCGGCCGCCCCGTCGGGCTATATTGTGCTCGAGCGTGTGTGTGACGACTTGGGCTTCAAAGAGTTGGCTTCTGTGACCACTCCGTCATACACTGTTAAGGTGGGCGCCGATTCGCGCATCCACAGCTACCGCGTTGTGGCTGTCAATGCCGGTGGACGAAGCTTTCCGAGCGAGACTCTCTCTTGCGGCTTCGTACCCAATGCCAAGGGTACGGTGATGGTGGTCAACGGCTTTACCCGCGTGAGCGCACCCGATTGGGTCGATACTTGCGGCATAACAGGATTCACCGATGAGACCGACCACGGTGTGCCGTATATGAGTAATGTCAACTACATAGGCTCTCAATACGAGCTTGCGCGCAGCCGCCGATGGCGCGACGACGATTCAGGCGGTTGGGGTGCCTCGCGCGGCAATTGGGAGACACGCGTCGTTGCCGGCAACACATTCGATTATCCACGCGTGCATGGTGAGTCGGTGCTCAAGGCCGGATACAATTTCGTGTCGGCAAGTGTGGCATCTGTCGAGGCTGGAAGTGTATCGCTAGGTGGCTATCAAGTGGTCGACCTTGTGATGGGCAAACAGAAAACCACCCCGAATGGGCGTGGGGCTTTCCCCGATCGTTTCCAAGTGTTTACCCCTGCATTGCGCTCGGCGATAGAGGCTTATTGCAATGGAGGAGGCAATGTGCTGCTAAGCGGCTCCTACGTGGCCTCCGATGTGTTTGGCCGTGCGCAGACCGACACAGTGGCTGAGAATTTTGCCAAGCGTGTGCTTGGTTACCGTTGGGGCACCGACCGTGCAAGCGTCACTGGCCGTGCCCACACTGTAGCCACAGTGAATCCTGAAATCCCTGCCGACCATAATATCACTTTCAGCAACGAGCTCAACGACTCGGTGTATTGCGTTGAGTCGCCCGATGCCATCTATAGTGCCGATGATCGCTCGGGCACATTCCTTCGCTATTGCGAGAACGGAAAACCTGCTGGTGTGGTGAGCGACCGTGCATCTTATCGCACTATGATTGTCGGCTTCCCGGTAGAGACCATACTGGGTGATAAAGACCGCAACCGTTTCATGCAGAGTGCGCTCAACTATCTCACGGCGCGCAAGAATAAGTGACTATGTGTACAC
>CAVIEK010000162.1:2677-4301 GCA_963641805.1 Bacteroides fragilis | reverse complement strand
TGCCACCACTCTGCAGAGCGCTGATAACGTTCTTTGCCGGAGACTGCAGCAGAGCCACAACGTCGGCGATAAGTTCGTTCTTGCTCTTGATGTTGGCCAGAGCCTCGAGTTGGTCAGCACCGAGATAAACGGTTTCCTCGACGAAGGCTGCCTTAAGTGCAGGAATGGTTTCTTTCTTCTGACGGAAGTTCTTGATGAGCTTAGCCGGCGCGTTACCAGTGTTGCTGAGCATCAGCGTGGTTGAGCCAACCAGTGCGGGGTACAGGCCTGAGTAGTCAACGTCAGACTCTTCCATAGCCTTGTGCAGGAGGGTGTTCTTGACAACCATCAACTTGACGTCGGCCTTGAAGGCGGCGCGGCGCAGCTCAGTGGTTCTCTCAGCGTTGAGCACTGTAGTCTCAGTGAGATAGACTGCGCTGTAGTTGGCAAGAGTATCCTTGATCTTCTCGATTAATATAGCTTTATCTTCCTTTCTCATTTTTCTTTTCCAATTTTAAAAAATTAAGCCTCCAATGATTTGGTGTCAATCTTGATACCCGGACTCATAGTACTTGAAAGATAAATGCTCTTGATATAAGTGCCCTTGGCTGTGTTAGGCTTAAGCTTGATCAGAGTGTTGATGAATGCGAGAGCATTCTCCTTGATCTGCTCGGGCTGGAACGAGATCTTGCCGATAGAAGTGTGCACGATGCCCTTCTTGTCGCACTTGAAGTCAATCTTACCCTGCTTAACCTCCTTGACGGCCTTAGCCACGTCGGGGGTCACTGTACCGCTCTTGGGGTTTGGCATGAGGCCACGGGGACCGAGCACTCGGCCGAGGGGGCCAACCTTACCCATAGTTTGAGGTTGGGTGATAATCACGTCGACATCAGTCCAACCACCTTTGATTTTCTCGATATATTCGTCCAGACCAACGTAGTCGGCACCTGCTTCCTTGGCGGCAGCTTCAGCGTCGGGAGTGCAGAGCACAAGCACACGCACCTGCTTGCCAGTTCCGTGGGGCAGTGAAACCACGCCACGCACATTTTGGTCGGCCTTGCGGGGGTCGATGCCAAGACGCACGTCGATATCAGCTGAGGAGTCAAACTTTGTGAAGGTAATTTCCTTCAGCAACGCTGCTGCTTCAGTAAGGGTGTAACTCTTCCCAGCTTCAATCTTCTCTTTTGCTAACTTTTGATTTTTTGTAAGTTTACTCATGTCAATTGAAGTTTTAAATGTTTTCGGGGAAGGTACCCTTAACGGTGATACCCATGCTTCTTGCTGTGCCTGCCACCTGCTTCATAGCCGATGCCAATGTGAAACAGTTCAAATCAGGAAGTTTGTCTTCTGCAATTGCCTGCACCTGCTCCCAAGTGACTGAGGCCACCTTGCGGCGGTTGGGCTCGCCTGAGCCGCTCTTCAACTTCGCAGCGTCCTTGAGCTGTACTGCCACGGGCGAAGTCTTAACCACAAAGTCAAAGCTCTTGTCGGTGAAGTAAGTGATCACCACCGGCAGCACTTTGCCAGCCTTAGCTTGGGTGCGGGCATTAAATTGCTTGCAAAACTCCATGATGTTAATACCCTTAGAACCCAAAGCCGGTCCTACAGGGGGAGAAGGGTTTGCTGCTCCTCCTTTAATTTGCAA
>CAVIEK010000162.1:0-2631 GCA_963641805.1 Bacteroides fragilis | reverse complement strand
TGCGGGCATTAAATTGCTTGCAAAACTCCATGATGTTAATACCCTTAGAACCCAGAGCAGGGCCTACTGGCGGTGAAGGGTTTGCAGCTCCACCTTTAATCTGCAATTTGATCTGTCCAGCAATTTCTTTTGCCATTGTTCAATTAATTGTTTAGTGATTATTAAATAAAAATAATCGGGCGCTCTTTAGCGTGATCCTTATAGCCGTAACACTTAAGGCCTCACTGGCGCTCTACTTGCGAATTCTCCAACTCAAGCGGAGTGTTTCGTCCAAACACCGATACCATAACCTTGAGCTTGCGCTTCTCGGGATAAACCTCGTCGATTTCCCCCACGAAGTTGGTGAACGGGCCATCGACCACTTTCACCTTCTCGCCCACGATGTAGTCGTTGACACCGGCATCAGAGTTTTCTTGCTCTTCCTCGACCGCGCCCATCATGCGTGCCATGTCGCTTTCGCGGATTGGCTCAGGCTTGCGGGCGGCGTCGCGTGTGCGCACGAAGTCAATGATGTTGCTGGTGTTGCGTATAGTCTCTTCAACCTCGCCTTCAAGTTTCACAAACACAAAGAGGTAGCCGGGCAATTTGTTTCTCTCCTTGAGAACCTTCTTGCCGGCACGCGTCACATAGATTTTCTCAGTAGGTATAAGCACCTCTTGCAGATAATCTCCCAAACTGGTGTTTTTGCAAGTTGCGTCAAGTGTCTCTTTTGCTTTACCCTCCTTGCCGGAGATTGCGCGCAAGGCATACCATTGGAATTTTCCTTCTGACATTTGTCTTTAGATGTTGCTCTTAAAAAATCGTGATTGAAAAAACTAACTCGGAGTTTACGTTAAGCCGAAACCTCCCGAACGGGTGATGCAGCTGTCTCGGAAAAGCGTTGCGCCCACACTCCGTGCATTGCACATGGAGAGCGCGCGCAGCCACTTGCTCACAATATCAAAATTGAGAAGGGATACTGTAAATCAAGTGCATTCCCTCGTTGATCACTGCATCTACAGCCCAAATTATAAGGGCAGTAACGATGGAAGCTACCATTACCACAACCGAACTGTTTGCCAGTTCTTTCTTGGTTGGCCATGAAACCTTGTTAACGAGTTCGTTATAAGATTCCTCGAGATCCGTAAGTATTTTATATTTTTTCATTCCAATTCTATATTAGCACGGGAAGTAAGACTCGAACTCACGACTTTCGGTTTTGGAGACCGACGTTCTACCAACTGAACTATTCCCGTATTAAAAAAGTGCCCCGGCCATGGCTGCAATGTCACAGCCGTGCACTTTTTGGATTTTATGATTGAGTATTACTCAACAATCTTAGTGATTTGGCCTGAGCCTACGGTGCGGCCACCCTCACGGATTGCGAAACGAAGACCTTCGCTGCAAGCAACCGGAGTGATGAGCTTAACGTTGATCTCAACGTGGTCACCAGGCATAACCATCTCAACGCCCTCGGGGAGAGAAATCTCACCAGTCACATCCAAAGTGCGGATATAGAACTGAGGACGATAGTGGTTGTGGAACGGAGTGTGACGGCCACCCTCTTCCTTCTTCAGGATGTAGACAGAAGCGGTGAACTCATCGTGAGTCTTAACAAGTCCCGGGTGGCAGATTACCATACCGCGCTTGATAGCCTTGTAGTCAACACCACGGAGGAGCAGACCTACGTTATCGCCAGCTTCACCCTCGTCGAGGATCTTACGGAACATCTCGACACCGGTTACAACCGACTTCATATCGGCACCCAGACCCATGATTTGAACCTCGTCGCCAACCTTAACCTTACCAGTCTCGATACGTCCTGTTGCTACAGTACCGCGGCCAGTGATTGAGAACACGTCCTCGATAGGCATAAGGAACGGCTTGTCGATATCGCGGGGAGGCAGTGGAATCCACTCGTCAACAGCCTTCATCAGGTCGAGCACGCTCTGAACCCACTTGGGATCGTCATTGAGAGCACCGAGGGCAGAACCCTTGATGATAGGAGTGTTGTCGCCGTCATATTCATATTCAGAGAGAAGGTCGCGAACGTCCATTTCAACGAGCTCAACCATTTCTTCGTCGACATCAGGAGAATCGCACTTGTTCAAGAACACAACCAAACGGGGAACGTTCACCTGACGGGCGAGCAGAATGTGCTCGCGAGTCTGGGGCATAACACCGTCGGTAGCGGCGATAACCACGATTGCACCGTCCATCTGAGCAGCACCAGTTACCATGTTCTTCACATAGTCGGCGTGTCCCGGGCAGTCAACGTGTGCATAGTGACGGTTAGCTGTCTCATACTCGATGTGAGCAGTATTGATAGTGATACCGCGCTCTTTTTCCTCAGGAGCGTTGTCGATCTGATCGAAAGACTTAACATCCTCTGCACCGAAACCCTTCTCGTGGAGAACCTTTGAGATGGCAGCCGTCAGAGTAGTCTTACCGTGGTCTACGTGACCAATAGTACCAATGTTTACGTGCGGTTTGGTACGTACGAATGTCTCTTTAGCCATAGCTTTTCTTTAGTTTATTGTTTAAATTGAATTATCGTGTTTATCGTGCTTCCTATATAAATAAAAAAGCCGTAGAGCTGTAACCGAGATTTGAACTCGGGACCTCTTCCTTACCAAGGAAGTGCTCTACCAC
>CAVIEK010000161.1:0-4377 GCA_963641805.1 Bacteroides fragilis | reverse complement strand
TGGGTAGATACCAGAGTGGCCAAATGGGGCAGACTGTAAATCTGCTGTCTTACGACTTCGGTGGTTCGAATCCATCTCTACCCACAACAAAAAAAGAGACCTCGACACGTCGGTGCCGGGGTCTTTAAGTGTTATATGACGTGAGCCTCAATTAGAACAGTTCACGGTAAAGCTGGCTCATCTTCTGGTAGAAGTGATTGTAATTCAAGTGGTTGTCGAAGTCAATCCTGCCTTGTGCACCGATGCTTTCGCGCAAAGTCGGGTTGTCGATAAGCGTCTGTATGGCGTTTGCCACGGCGAAGTGGTCGCCAGGATTCACCAGTATGCCGTTAGAGCCGTTGTTGATGTATTCGGGCTGAGCACCGTTGTTGGTGGTGATTACGGCTTTTCCCTGCATGATGTATTCAAGGGTGGAAATTCCCATCGACTCCGGGGCCACCGATGGAACAACGCCTATGTCGCACTGGGCAATAAGCGGTTGCACGCATGGCTCAAAGCCCAGAAACGTCACGTTGCGCACCATTTGGTTGGCAACGATGAACCCCTTTAAATGCGACACGAATTTGCTTTGGCCTTCACCCAGCACTACCATGCGGTAGCTGTTTTTGTCGAGTTGTGTGAGGGCTCTAAGCGCCACATCAATGCCTTTGTCGTGGCACAGTCGGCCATGAAACATCACCAACGTCTGTTCGGGCTTTATCCCCAGTCGCTCGCGCAGGTTGACTGTGCCTGCGTGACTGTGTGGTGAGCGTAACACGCTTTCCCTGATCACGCGGGCCTTGCCGATGGCTATTTTTGAGGCCTTACCCATATAGCTGTTAAATGCTTTTTGTGATCCGAACACGAAGCGGTCGACCTCACGATACACTTTACGGGTAATATAGTTAAGGCGTGGCTTTGTGAGGCCGTGGACAGTCATCACTATGCGCACATTGTCGTTCTCTGATATGTGTTTGGCCAAGACGGCAGTGAATGCGTCGTGAAACGAGTGGACATGCACCACATTGTTTCCGCGTTTGAGCAGTCGGGCAAGACGCACGGGGCTGTCGAGGTCGGTAAGCCCTTTGAGCGGTAGTATGGATATGGGCACTTCCAGTGAACGGAACCGTTCTAGTATGTGCTCATGTTTGCGACACACCACCTCGACATAGAAATCGTCGTCTTTCAGGCGTGAGATCAAGTCGTGGGCATATTGCTCGGGACCTCCCCAAGCCTTGTCGGATACTATTTGAAAAACGTTGGTCATGGAGGTTTGCTATTAATGATATACGAAGATAATACAATTTGGTAAATTTTACTCTCTATTTGTCTTTTTTCCTGAAAAACAGGTCCATTGTGGCACTTTTATCGTTGCGAGTCTACAGGAATGTGTGAAATGTGTATTTCATTCGGTAAAAGTGGTATGTGTAATGACTGAGGTTAGGTATAACTTTGCTTTATGAAATCAGTTAACCGACATATCATAGCCGCAGTGGGTTCCATGGCGGTATTTGCTGGCGGTGCAATTAATGCACAAGAAACAATGCAACAAATGAATTCGAGGCAACAAAGCATAGTTGCGGTAGCGTCGTATGAGGCTGCCGGCAACCTGGTGGAACTAGAGAGCGCACTAAACGAGGCATTAGACAATGGCCTCGCTGTGAATCAGTTAAAAGAGGAGCTGTCGCAACTCTATGCCTATACTGGATTTCCGCGTAGCCTTAACGCCCTTGGGGTGCTGCAAAAGGTGGTTGAGAGCCGAAAGGCCGCGGGAAAGCCAGTAACAGCAACTGTTGAGCCTAAGCGTTTCAAGCCTGGCTACAATGCGCTTAGGCAGGGAGCCGAGGTGCAGGCTAAGCTCACGGGCAAGCCGTATTGCTATAAATTCTGTGACGCGGTTGATTATTACCTTAAGGCGCATCTCTTTGGTGATATTTTTGCAAGCGACGTGCTGTCGCATGCAGAGCGAGAACTTGCCACCATCGGGGCATTGAGCTCACTTGAAGGTGTGGAGCCGCAGTTGCTTGCTCACGTGGGAGGGTCGCGCAATATGGGTGTGACCGACGATCAGTTGCGTGCTTTACCTGGAGTGTTGGCAGCCAAAGTGGGGAGTGCACCTTCTCGCCGAGTCCTGAAAGCAGTCTCAAAGGTTCTAGGAGATACTGTGACAAATTCCAGCGTTCCTGGCGACTTGCCATTCGAGGTGGGAAATCCCAACATAGCATATGCAAAATATTTTATTGGGAACAGTTATCTTGCCAATCTCGCTACGGGTGAGGGTAAAATGCCGGTTCATAATGTCACGTTTGAACCAGCATGCCGCAACAACTGGCATATTCATCATGGCGGTGGGCAGATATTGATTTGCGTTGCAGGCCGCGGGTGGTATCAAGCCTGGGGCAAGCCGGCAAGAATGCTGCGTCCTGGAGATGTGGTGGATGTTCCGGCTGAAGTGAAGCACTGGCATGGTGCCGCTCGTGACAGTTGGTTTCAGCATGTGGCGCTTGAGGTGCCCGGCGACAACAAGTCGAATGAGTGGCTTGAGCCGGTAACAGATGAGGAGTATGAGAAACTTCCCTGACGTCAGCGCTTGATTTGTGATACCGCATTGTGTAACGCACCGGCTTTTAAGTCGACGCGTTTTTAGCGTGTGCAAGCAGCGATTTGACCAGTTAAAGTGGGGTAGTGCAGTGCTATCGATACTGGTCCGTTTTTCGACATGAGAATAGTGTCTTATCCTTATTGAAAACAAGTTGGCTGCTTAAGAAAGTTGTGATGAATCCAAATGTCTCAATGCTCCTTTCGGTGGATATGTGCTTTAGTGGCTTGAATGATTTCTGTGGTCTAAATAATTGACCGCTATCTACTAATCGGGTGTTGTTGCTATATGGGTGTATTCTGTGCTGATGCCGTTTCAGGATTAATTGAAGGTGGTGCTGATTTTGAGTTTTGATTCGTAATGTTACACGTGGAACATAATATATTGTTGGTAAAAAAAGCCATAACCTTTTTCGGGTTATGGCTTTAGATTTTGCTTGTTTTTTTGTCGATTATTCTCCTTTGAAAAGCTCCTTAATGCCACCAATCGACCCCATCAGATTAGAGGCCTCGTAAGGCAAGTACACGGTTTTTGTCTTGTCGCCCTGTGCCACATTGCTAAGCATGGCAATATATTTCTGTGCCAGCAGATAGTTGGCGGGATTAGTGGTTTTGCCCACCGACTCTGTGATTTTGTCGATGGCAATAGCCTCGGCTTCAGCCTTTTTGATCCTTGCTTCGGCCTCACCCTCTGCCTTTAGAATGGCAGTCTGCTTGTCGGCTTCGGCACGGTTGATGCGCGACGTCTTCTCACCCTCCGACTCAAGGATAGCAGCTGCTTTTTGGCCCTCGCTAGTGAGTATCATGGCTCGCTTGTTGCGTTCGGCTTGCATTTGTTTTTCCATAGCTTGCAGCACGCTCTGTGGCGGTGTAATATCTTGTAATTCAACGCGATTTACCTTGATGCCCCACTTGTTGGTTGCGTCATCGAGCACGGCACGCAACTTGGTGTTGATGGTGTCGCGCGATGTGAGTGTCTCGTCAAGCTCGAGCTCGCCTATGATGTTTCGAAGTGTGGTCTGGGTGAGCTTTTCAATAGCGTTTGGTAAATTGTTAATCTCATAAACGGCCTTAAACGGATCAACGATTTGAAAGTAGAGTAGGGCATTTATTTGCGTCTGCACGTTGTCTTTAGTAATCACATTCTGCTTGTCAAAGTCATAAACCTGTTCGCGTAGGTCGATGCTATTGGTGTAGCGGTACCGGCCGTTGGTCAAGGTCACAATCACCTTTGCTTTGTCAATAAAAGGGATAATCACATTAATGCCGGGTTTGAGGGTGGCATGGTATTTACCCAGGCGTTCGATGATTTTTGTTTCGCTTTGTGGTATTATTACAAGGCTCATTTTCACTATAATAAGAGCTAAAACCACAATGGCGGCTAAGATAATAATGGTAACGTTCATAGTGATATTGAATTTGAGTTAGTTTTATAATTGATTGATGCTTAGGATTCTGCCTAAACTTTTGTGACTGTGACAATAATGCTGTCGCGGTCTGTTATTCTCACCTTTTCTCCTTTTGAGAGCGTGATGCTATGGTTGTCGGCCTGGGCTTTCCAGTCATCGCCGTCAATGGCAACGCGACCGAATCCTCCGGCCACGATGTCCTCGCTCACGGTGCCTATGCGCCCTATTATAGCGTCGGCGTTGCTCACCCTATTGTCGCGGTTATTGTGCAGATACTTGAGCGCCACTGGTCTGACAAAGAAAATGCAGAGAGCCGAGATGATGGCAAACAACACAATCTGTGATGAGATTCCTAGCCCTATGGCTGCTGCCAAAGTGCTCGCAAGTGCAC
>CAVIEK010000160.1:0-4419 GCA_963641805.1 Bacteroides fragilis | reverse complement strand
AGCAAATAATAAGGCAAAAAGTTATTAAAGCTATCAACAGGCATTATAGTAGTTATAAAGAAAAGATTTTTAAGAAATTAAAAAACAAAATATATATAATATGAATGTTGAAAAAGGCTACGTCGACGCTCCTGTTCCTAAGGGAATAGACCTCAAGAAAGAGATAGAGAGGTTGAAGAAGGAGCGTAATGCCGTTATTATGGCACACTTCTATCAGCGTGACGAAATACAGGAAATAGCCGATTACATAGGCGATAGCCTGGCTTTGGCGCAACTTGCGGCCCAGACCGATGCCGATGTGATAGTGCTGTGCGGTGTGCACTTTATGGGTGAGACGGCCAAAATACTGTGTCCCGACAAGAAGGTAATAGTGCCCGACTTGAGTGCTGGATGCTCGCTTGCCGACAGCTGCCCTGCCGATGAATTCAAAAAATATATAGAGCAGAATCCAGGACATACTGTTATAAGCTATGCTAACACCAGTGCTGCTGTAAAGGCTATGACCGATGTTATAGTAACTTCGAGCAACGCTCGTCAGATAGTAGAGAGTTTTCCTGAAGATGAAAAAATAATATTCGGTCCCGACCGTAACCTTGGTAACTATATAAATGGGTTGACTGGTAGAAAAATGAAGGTGTGGGACGGAGCTTGCAGTGTTCACGAGAAGTTTTCAATTGAGAAGATAATAAGGCTAAAGGAAGAAAACGACGATGCAAAGATTTTGGTTCATCCCGAGTGCCCTAAGCCCATTAGGCTGATAGCCGACAAGATTGGATCAACCCAGGGGCTTCTCAACTATGCAATAGCAAGCGAGAGCAAAAAGTTTATAGTTTGCACCGAGAGCGGAATTTTGTATGAGATGCGTAAGCGTTGTCCTGAAAAGACCTTTATTCCTGCTCCTCCAGAAGACGGAACGTGTGCCTGCAACGAATGCAGCTTCATGAAATTGATAACCCTTGAGAAACTCTACAATTCGCTCAAGTATATGGCTCCCGAGATAGAGGTGGATCCAAAAGTGGGGAAAAAGGCGGTGAAGCCAATAGAGAGGATGCTCGACATATCGAAGAAACTTGGCCTTATAAAGTGAAGATTGATGGCATTGAAATGAAAAATTAATAGAAAAAGAACAAAGAATAATGGATTATAATTTTAGAGATATAGAAAAGAAGTGGCAGGCATATTGGAAAGAGCACCACACATACAAGGCTGAAATTAATGTAGAAAAACCAAAATATTACGTCCTCGATATGTTTCCTTATCCTTCGGGTGCGGGATTGCATGTAGGACATCCACTTGGCTACATAGCCAGCGACATATATGCGCGTTACAAGCGCCTTCAGGGATTTAATGTGCTTCACCCTATGGGATATGACGCCTATGGACTGCCTGCTGAGCAATATGCAATACAGACCGGTCAACACCCTGAGGTAACAACAAGTAAAAACATTAGTCGCTACCGCGAGCAGCTTGACAAGATAGGTTTCTGCTTTGATTGGGATCGTGAGGTGCGCACTTGTGACCCTAAATACTACAAGTGGACTCAGTGGGCATTCATAAAGATGTTCAAGAGCTACTACAACACTGAACTCGACAAGGCCCGTCCCATAGAGGAACTAGTGGATTATTTTGAAAAAAATGGAACCGAGGGTTGTAAAGCACATACAAATGCAAAAATAAGCTTCACTGCTCAAGAATGGAAAGCAATGAGCAAGGTGGAGAAAAATAATGTGCTGATGGACTTCCGTATTGCCTACCGTGGCAACACAATGGTAAACTGGTGCCCTAAGCTTGGTACTGTGCTTGCCAACGATGAGGTGAGCGAAGGTGTATCGCTTCGTGGAGGATATCCAGTGGTGCAGAAGATGATGAGCCAGTGGTGTCTGCGTGTGAGCGCCTATGCAGGCCGTCTGCTTCGTGACCTCGACACTATCGAATGGACCGACTCTATAAAAGAGACACAGCGAAACTGGATAGGATATAGTGAGGGTGCCGAGATGAATTTCAAGGTAAAGGATAGTGATTTGAGTTTGCTAATATTCACCACGCGTGCCGATACCATTTTCGGCGTTACTTTTATGGTTTTGGCTCCCGAAAGTGAATATGTGAACCAAGTGGTTACTGCCGGTCAGAAGGAAGCTGTAGAGTCTTATTTGGCCGAGGTAAGCCATAAGACCGAGCGTGAGCGCCTAATCGACAAGAAAGTGAGCGGAGTGTTCAGTGGGTCATATGCCATTAATCCTGTAACCGGAAAAGAAATTCCAATTTACATAAGCGACTATGTGCTTGCCGGATATGGAACTGGGGCTATCATGGCTGTTCCTGCCCACGACAGCCGCGACTATGCATTTGCCAAGCACTTCAATTTACCCATTGTTCCACTTATAGAAGGAGCCGATGTGAGTGAGGAGAGTTTTGATGCCAAGGATGGAGTGGTAATAAATTCATCGAACGATAGTCTGCAACTTAACGGACTGCAAGTGAAAGAGGCTATAGCTAAGACAAAGAAATATATATCAGAGGCTGGAATAGGGCGTGTGAAGGTAAACTATCGCTTGCGCGACGCCATATTCAGCCGTCAGCGTTATTGGGGTGAGCCGTTCCCTATTTATTATGATGAGGACGGGCAGCCACAACCGCTCGATGAGAGCGAATTGCCACTGCAGTTGCCTGAAGTTGACAAGTTCTTACCTACAGAGAGTGGGGAGCCTCCGCTCGGAAGAGCCAAAAATTGGGTGGCAGCCAATGGCCGTCCTCTTGAACTTTGCACTATGCCGGGTTTTGCTGGGTCGAGTGCCTACTATCTGCGGTATATGGATCCGCATAACGACGAGGCTCTTGTGTCGCAGGAGGCCGACGGATATTGGCGTCAGGTAGACTTGTATGTAGGAGGAACCGAGCATGCGACTGGTCACCTTATATATAGCCGTTTTTGGAACAAATTCCTATACGACTACGGATATGTGTGCGAGCCTGAGCCTTTCAAGAAACTTGTGAACCAGGGCATGATTCAGGGTCGTTCAAATTTTGTGTATCGCATAAAGGACACTAATAAATTTGTGTCGCTTAATTTAAAGAAGGACTATGATGTGACACCAATCCATGTGGATGTAAACATAGTAAGCAACGATGTGCTCGATATAGACAAGTTCCGTGCTTGGCGTCCTGAATTCAAGGATGCTGAGTTTGTGCTTGAGAATGGAAAGTATGTATGCGGTTGGGCTATAGAGAAGATGTCAAAGTCGATGTTCAACGTGGTCAATCCCGACGATATTGTTGATCGTTATGGTGCCGATACACTCCGCCTCTATGAGATGTTCCTCGGCCCGGTTGAGGCAAGCAAGCCGTGGGACACCAATGGAATCGACGGCGTAAACCGTTTTTTGAAGCGTCTGTGGAACATGTTCTATGACGGCAATACACTCGCTGTGGTGGAAGAAAAACCAAGTGCCGATGAGTTGAAGTCAATCCATAAGTTGATAAAGAAAGTTACTGGCGACATCGAGACATTCTCCTACAACACATCAGTTGCAGCGTTTATGATATGCTGCAACGAACTTCATGCACTTCACTGCCACAACCGTGAGGTGCTTGAGAACTTTGTGGTGCTGATTGCGCCGTTTGCGCCACACATTGCTGAGGAATTGTGGCACGCTATAGGTCACGATACCACTGTGTGTGATGCCGCTTGGCCCAAGTGGAATGAGGATTATCTTAAAGAGGACACTGTGAAATATACGGTGCTTTTCAATGGCAAGCCCCGTTTCAATATTCAGGTTCCGGCAGGAACAGGAAAAGATGAGGTAGAGCGCATTGCCCTTACCGATTCTGCTGCCGAGAAGTGGGTGGCAGGCAAGACACCGAAAAAGGTGATTGTAGTGCCAGGCAAGATAGTTAATGTGGTGATTTGACGCAATTATATGCCGGTCAAATAAAAGTCTTTATAAAATGATAAAGACACGACATGCGTGGTTGGATTATGCTCGGTTGTTGAGTCTTGTGCTCATAGTGCTGATGCATGCCCAGCCACGCATGCTTTGTGTGGTAGTGGGCATTTTGGCCATGTTTTTCGGTTTTTCAGGATGTCTGTTCAATTCCGATTTCTATGGCTCATTCGGTTCATTTTTAAGGAGGAGATGCCAAAGACTGCTTGTGCCCTACTTTGTGTTTTATGTGGTTTTCTACATATTGTGGCTTGCAGTGGGCAGGCGTTTAGATCCTGATGTTGACACGCTAACACCGCTTTGGTTATGGATAATGGGGTTGCCTAAACTCTACAAATTACCTGTGGTTGCGCCATTTTGGTTCATAAGTTGCCTGTTGAGCATGCAATTGATTTTTTATTGGATTGAGAAATCAAAATCAGTATCCAGATGGATGCCAATGACTTTGAGTGTGGCGGCCTCGGTGGCGGCTTCATTG
>CAVIEK010000159.1:2933-4438 GCA_963641805.1 Bacteroides fragilis | reverse complement strand
GCTAAAACCCTACAGAAAAAATATAAAGACCGTGTGATTTTCATCGGCCCCGATTTATGGCGCGACGGGGTTGAATCTCCTTTTTTTACCGAGACTAAAACCCCTGTGTCGGCATGGTTGAAACATGCCGTGTTGCCTTCGGGTATGCGCGTTAGGGTAGGGCGCTGGAATGTGCCGGGGAAGCCTATTGCCATATTGGTGGATTATCGCAGTCTTTTCTCCTATAAAAATGAATTGTACGCTTGCATGTGGGATGAGTTCAAAGTGGATTCTCTACATGCCTATGGCGACTATGACGACTCGTGCATGTTTGCCTATGGCGCTGCTTTGGTCATAGAGAGTATAATAATGTGGAACCGTCCCACGGGCAAGGTGGTAGCGCATTTCGATGAGTGGACCACAGGAATGGGATTGCTTTACGTGAAATCGCATATGCCTCAGGTTGCCACCGTTTTCACTACTCATGCCACAAGCATAGGACGCAGCATTTGCTGCAACGGAAAGCCGCTGTATGATTACATGGCTGGATATTATGGCGACCAGATGGCATGTGAGCTCAACATGCAGTCGAAACATTCGCTAGAGAAAACTGCTGCCAATGCTGCTGACGTGTTTACGACAGTGAGCGAGGTGACGGCGCGCGAGTGTGTGCAGTTGCTTGAGCGCGAGCCCATGGTGACACCAAATGCCTTTGAGCCCACATTTGTGCCCAAGGGAGCTAAATATTTGCCGGCTCGTGCGACGGCCCGCTCCAAGATGCTCAATGTGGCAAAGGCTTTGACCGGAATAGACTTTGCCGACGACACAATGATTATTGCGACTTCTGGCCGTAACGAATACCGCAATAAGGGCCTCGATATGTATCTTGATGCCATCAATCAAATTCGTCACTGGCTTAACGTCTGTGATTGTGGAAGACGTGTGTTGACATTTGTCCTCGTTCCTGGATGGACTAAAGGCCCACGCCCTGATTTGGTGGAGAATGCCCGAAGGGCGGTTGCCGGCACGTTGCCCAATCCGGTAATCACACACAGCATTCACAACCCGGAGTCAGACAACATTTACTGCAGGATCAACTCTCTTGGATTCACGAATTCACCTGCTGAGAAACTTACCGTCATCTACGTGCCGTCATATCTCAATGGAGATGATGGTGTGTTTGATCTGAGTTACTACGATGTCTTGGTAGGCTTGGATCTCACTATCTTCCCGTCATACTACGAGCCGTGGGGTTATACTCCACTGGAAAGCATCGCATTCGGCGTGCCCACAATCACGTCAAACCTTTCTGGATTCGGCCAATGGATTCTAAGCAACTTTGGCGATAATTACAGTAAATGCGGGACCAAGGTGGTCAAGCGCACCGACAGCAACTATGAAGCTGCCACAGCCGAAGTGGCTGTCACTGTAGGGCAAATCTACGACTTGAAGCCAGCGGAATGGGCTAAGCTCTCAAAAGAGTCACAGTCGACGTCGAAATCGGCAACTTGGGACAAATTCATGTC
>CAVIEK010000159.1:0-2923 GCA_963641805.1 Bacteroides fragilis | reverse complement strand
AAATAGCATACAAAAAAGCGATACAACATGCCGAACAAAGGAACGGCAAAACATTTAACAACGAAAACAAATTATAACGACAGATGAAAATACAAGTAAGCAACACAAATGCTCCCGTTTGGAGAAGTATTACCGTGAAGTCGGACCTTCCCAACAAATTGAAAGTACTCGATGAGTTGTCAAAAAACATCTGGTGGGTTTGGAACAGTGAGGGGAAAAACCTATTCCACGATTTAGATGTCGACTTATGGCATGAGACCGGCGAGAACCCTGTGATGATGCTCCAGAAAATATCTAACGAGCGGCTTCAGGAAATTCTCAACGACAAGGTGATGATGGACCGCATCAACTCTGTATATGCCAACTTCAAGGAATATATGAGCAAGCCGGCACGCACCGATGTCCCATCGGTTTCCTACTTCAGTATGGAGTATGGCCTGTGCAGCGCACTGAAAATCTATTCAGGCGGACTTGGCATCCTGGCTGGTGACTACATCAAAGAGGCCAGCGACCGCTGCTATAACCTCACTGCCGTTGGTTTCCTTTACCGCTACGGCTATTTTACTCAGTCGATATCTGGTGACGGTGACCAGGTGGCCAAATATGAGGCACAGAACTTCAACCGTCTTCCCCTTGAGCCTGTGCTCGACGAGAGCGGGAAGCAGCTCGTCCTTGAAGTGCCTTATCCTGGCCGAATAATCTATGCCAACATCTGGCGTGTCAATGTGGGCCGCGTGAAGCTTTATCTGCTCGACACCGATATCGACCTCAATAGCGAGTTTGACCGTCCCATTACGCACCAGCTCTATGGCGGCGATTGGGAGAACCGCATCAAGCAGGAATATCTCCTCGGTATCGGTGGCGTGCTCATGCTGAAGAAACTCGGCATAAAGAACCAGCTATATCACTGCAACGAAGGTCACGCAGCACTGCTCAACTTGCAACGCCTTGTCGACTATGTGCAAGACGAAGGCCTTGACTTCAACGTGGCGCTTGAGATGGTGCGTGCATCGTCGCTCTACACCGTTCACACTCCCGTGCCCGCTGGTCACGACTATTTCGACGAGGGACTGTTTGGCAAATATATGGGCGAGTTCCCTGCCAAGTTGGGCATTTCGTGGAGCGACCTGATGAACATGGGACGTGAGAATCCTGACTCCAACGAAAAGTTCTCGATGAGTGTGTTTGCGCTCAACACCACCCAAGAGTCCAATGGCGTGAGTTGGCTGCATGGCCAAGTGTCGCGCAAGATGTTCCAGGGTGTATGGAAAGGTTTTGCACCAGAGGAGTCGCACGTGGGATACGTCACCAACGGTGTGCACATGCCCACTTGGGCCGCATCGGAATGGAAGGAATATTACACTGAGCTCTTTGGAAAGGATTTTATGGATCACCAAGAAGATGAGAATGCTTGGGCTCCAATTCTCAACGCTCCCGACGAAGACGTGTGGGCAATGCGAGTGAAACTGAAAAACAAGTTTATCAAATTTGTGAAGAAGGACTTCAGCGCCAGTTGGCTCAAAAACCAGGGCGATCCCACGCGCGTGCTGTCGATCGTTGACAAGATTAATCCCAATGCTCTGCTCATAGGCTTTGCTCGCCGTTTCGCCACCTACAAGCGTGCGCATCTCCTCTTTACTGACCTTGACCGTCTGTCGAAAATTGTGAACAACGAGAAATTCCCGGTGCAATTCATCTTTGCCGGCAAGGCTCACCCTGCCGACGGCGCCGGTAAAGACTTGATCAAGCGCATCGTTGAGATTTCGAAGCGTCCTGAATTCTTGGGTAAAATCATTTTCCTTGAGAATTACGATATGACCGTGTCGAAACGTCTGCTCACCGGTGTTGACATCTGGCTCAATACTCCCACCCGTCCTCTTGAGGCCTCGGGCACTTCGGGCGAGAAGGCTGAGATGAACGGCCTTCTCAACTTCTCGGTACTCGACGGTTGGTGGTATGAGGGTTATCGCGAGGGTGCCGGTTGGGCCTTGACCGACAAGCGCACCTACACTGACCAAGGCCAGCAGGACAAACTCGATGCGGCTACCATCTATTCGATGCTCGAAAACGAAATCATCCCGCTGTATTTTGCCAAGAATTCACGCGGCTACTCTCCGGAGTGGGTTCAATACATCAAGAACTCTATCGCCCACATTGCTCCTAACTACACGATGTCGAGAATGCTTCGTGACTACAACGACCGTTTTTACAGCAAAGAGGGTGCACGAACCGCAAAGTTGCAGGCCAACGGCTACGCGCTGGCAAAAGAAATTGTAGCTTGGAAAGAGAACGTGGCCTCAAAGTGGAATGATGTGAAGTGCCTCGACATACAGACATCCGACAGCCTTCAGAACGGCACCTTGGAAGGAACTCCCATTAATGCTACTGTGAAGGTCGACACCGCCGGTCTGACCGACAGCATACATGTAGAGCTTGTGGCTTACCGCGACATGGAGGGCGAGTTGAAATTCCACAGCACTCGTCAGTTTACCTTAGATTCGGTAGATGGAGACGTGTGCACTTACAAGCTAGACGACAAGATTCACGACTCTGGCATGTTCCGTTACGCATTCCGCGTGTATCCGTGGAACGACAATCTGCCTCACCGTCAGGATTTTGCCTACATGAAGTGGTTCTAATCACCGCCTGAAAATAATATCCTTAATCAAGTAGGAGGTAAATGCTAATCATAGAAAGCATTTGCCTCCTACTTTCACATTTACCCACCTTCCACACCATGCACATGCGGTTCTGCATACGGATGCAACCATCCGCAAGCAGGCTTGTTTCGGTTGGGTTGCATTGTGTAAGCTCCGCATGAGCAATGTCTAACGGGTTGAACACAGAAAATCAACATATACCCCCCACACCAATGTTGTCCTAAATAATTTCAATAAAAAACAAAAAAGGAAGTAAAGCTAAG
>CAVIEK010000158.1:0-4458 GCA_963641805.1 Bacteroides fragilis | reverse complement strand
CTACCCATGTGGCCTGCTTGCTCTCATCGAGGTCAGGATAGGCGAAATTCAGTGTGTCGCCGCTTGCCACCTTGATGAAAATGCTGTTCATGGCGCCGTCGATTGCGATTCCAGTCACAGAAATCACGCTGTCACTGTCGTTAGGCGTTATTGCTGTGCTGTCGATGGTGTCGGTGGTCGCGGTTTGCTTGTCGCTGTTGCCGTTGCACGATGAGACTGCGGTGAGCATCGCCATCAGGGTCAAAACCGGTAAAACTAATTTCTTCATTTTTTCTTTTGTAGCATTGCTTGGCAAGGAGCCTGTCGGAGCCTTGACAGTTGCAAAAGTAGTCTTTTTTGCTCACATGGCAAAATTTAGACCGGTTCTTTGTGCCATTTGTCTCACTGCGCGTGGCAAAATGCGGCATTTGCCTCTCCTTGTGGGGCGGTCGTTGTCGTTCTTAGTCCTCGCAGCTGAACTCGTCGTCGAGGTCAGTTGCCTTGCCTGTGTATTGCGGAGCGCGTTTTTCGAGAAATGAGTTGATACCTTCTTTGTAGTCGTTGCCCTGGTACACCTTTTGGCGATATGCGTTGATGCGCTCGAAACTTTCGGCGTTGATCGAGTGAGAGGCGCGGGTGAGGGTACGGAACTGGCGCTTTATGGCGCTGACCGACAGCACCGAGTTGCGGCGCAGCGGGTTCAGGAACTTCACCTCAAGCAGCTGGTGCAGCATCTCTACGGGGGCAATCTGGTTGACGAAACCTACGTTAAGCGCCTCGTGTGCCGTGAGAGGCATGGCTGTGAAAAACATCTCGCGGGCCTTGTTCATTCCCAACTGGTTGATGAAGTGCATAATGCCCGAGGCGTTGTAGGGAATGCCTATCTTGGCGGGAGTGATGGCAAACGTGGATGTCTCCGATGCCACCAGCATGTCGCACGATATGCACAGGTCGCAGGCGCCGCCCCACACGGTGCCGGTGACGCAAGCTATTACCGGGATGGGGACCTCTTGCACTGTGCGCAGCAGTTGCTCCATGGGCACATCGTACGACAGCGGGTCGTTGCCGTCTTGCGGCAGCTCGTTGATGTCGTGTCCGGCACTCCACACACCGCGCTTGGTTTGGGCCTCAATCACTATGGCCACGCATTCCTTTTTGTAAATGTCTTTAATAGCATCCACCATCTCGGTGCACATTTGATCGCTAAGCACATTGTAGTGGTCGGGGTTCTGCATCTCAATGAATCCGATGCGGTCCTCAATTTTGACTTCAACTATCATTTCTATGTGTTTGTTTTTTGAAATTGATCTGCTTTTCTAACTCAGTTTTTCTTGTCTTTTTCAGTGATAAGCCGTATTACGGCCATCACGGGCAGGTGGTCGCTCATCCTCACCTTTGGCACATCTACGCTCACTACGCTCCACCGTCCTCGTGGTCGGGCCATCAGGTAGTCGATTTTCACGTGTGGCTCGTTGGTGCTGAATGTCATCTCGCTGCCGCTCACATTCTGCCACTCGCTGAGCATCTTGTCCATGACCGGATCGGTGGGCGAGGCGTTGAAATCACCGCCTATCACCACTGGATATCTGCAATCGGCATAGTGCCGGCTTAGAAACTCGCCCTGGCTCTTGCGGCATTTTTTGCTGAATGCCTCGAGGTGGGTGACGGCAAGCATCACGGTGTCGCCGCCGGGAAGTTCCACAAGAGCCTCAAGCAGGGCTCTCGGCTCTTTGGTGGAGTCGGGATTTGGCAACATCAGTTTGTCTACCCTCACATAGGGGTAACGTGTGAGCATGGCAATGCCATAAAGGCCGCCGGCAAAGTCCATAGTCTTGCCATACAGCCCCATCATGCCGGTTGCGGCGGCAAGTTCGGCAGTGAGGTTATGGCCGTTCTGGTGCGGTGAGTTTTTGCGTGCGGTCATGTGGTCAACCTCCTCAAGGGCCACAAAGTCGGGCTTGAACCCGTTGATGAGGTTGGCTATATCATCAATCTGCGCATCATGTCCGGCATGTATGTTGTAGGTCATCACACGCAGTGTGAGTGTGTCGGTTTCGGCCGACGCGTGCAATGCCGTGGCTGTCGCGGCCAAGACCGTAATAGCCATTAAGATGCGGATGCGTTTTGTTATTGCGCGCATCGCTTATTTCTTTTTTGTCTTCTTTGGCTTGCTGCCGGCCTTCACGCTGCTGAGTCCTGCCTCAATGTTCTTGATGATTGCATTCGACGAATAGGTGGCTCCGGTGACAGCATCGGCTTTCACCTTGCGTGCCTGTGCCACAGTCTTGCCTATGTATTGCGGAAAGATGTGGGTTGTTGCCTTCTTGAAATATTGCGGAGTTTCCTGATTGGGGAGAGCATCGATTGCCGTGATCCGGCCGTTGGCGATTGTGATGTTGAGCGGTGTCGTGCCATTGTAGCCATACACTTTTTTTGCAAGGTCACCTGTGTAGATTACTTGGGTGGTCACATTGCCTTTCTTGCCCGATGCCTTTTTCTTGCCGGCCGCCCATGCGGGGGTTGCAACCATCGCGACTAACGCTGTTGCGGCTATGAATTTCGATAAGCGCATACTGTTGATTGTAGCTTTTGTTTTTAAACTCATAAGATAATTTGGTGCAAAGATATGCATTTTATGGCTAATTGCCACTATGTGCTGATGCCATTGTAGAGGCGTCACCACCACTTTACAGTGCGGAATTTTGGAAAGAGCCATGCGTTTTATTTCATATTGCGGCCTTTTTGTGCTATCTTTGTACCAAGCTGCCGCGCTTGCGGCACGCTTGTATAGGAAAACGACACTTGAGTTATTGTATGAGACAACAGATTGACGACGACATCAGCCGGTGCATCGACGTGCTCGAGCGCGGCGGCCTTATCCTTTACCCTACCGACACCATTTGGGGAATAGGATGCGACGCCACCAATGCCGATGCCGTGAGACGCGTCTATGAGCTGAAGCGAAGGGCCGACAATAAGGCGCTGATTGTGCTGCTCGACAGTGTGGACCACCTCGACCACTATGTGGTGGATGTGCCGGAAATGGCTTATGAACTGCTCGACGTGGCCGTAAAGCCATTGACCATAATCTATGAGGGCGCATTCAACATCGCCACCAACCTGATGGGCGACAACGACAGTGTGGGCATTCGTGTGCCTAGAGAGGAATTCTCGCAGTTGCTGTGCGCCCGATTCGGGAAGCCTGTCGTGTCGACATCGGCCAACGTCAGCGGCGAGCCCACGGCGCACAATTTTGCCGAAATATCGCAAGACATCGTAGGCGGAGTCGACTATGTGGTGCGGTATCGGCAAGCCGACGAGAGTGAGCACGATGCGTCAAACATCATAATGCTGCGCAGCGACGGCACTTTCAAAATACTGCGCTGAGCGCCATGGCGCAGAAGAAAGAAAACTCATTCCCATCCACACACCTAACCCATCGACTGTGATAAGCGAACGACTGCAACGACTGAAATATCTGCTTGCCGACTATGTGATGAGTAATCTCGCATGGTTGGGCTATAACTGCGTGCGCTACTGGTTTGGCGCCGTGCAGGGGCAGTCGTCGTTTGCCGTTTTCCTGTCATCGCCCATGACTGTGGTGGGGCAGATTGTGTTTCCGTTGGCCATGATGGCCGTATATTATCTTTCTGGCTACTATAACGAGGTGTTCCGCAAGTCGCGCGTGCAGGAACTCATGCTCACGCTCACAACCGCCGCCATCAACAGCTTAGTGATATTCTTCGTGGCGCTTATCAATGACCTGGTGCTCGACCGCAAGTCAAACTATGAGATGCTGCTGGTGCTGTTCATCATGCTGTTTTTCATGGTCTATGTGGTTAGGGCCCTCATCACCGGCCACGCCTCGCACTGCATCAAGAGCGGCCGGTGGTCGTCACCCACTTTGGTGGTGGGATGTGGAAAGGCTGCGGTCGACCGCGTGAGGCGCATGGAGCAGATGCACTACTCACTAGGCTACGATGTGGTGGGCTATGTGGCCATCCCTGGCGAGGATAGGGCAGGTGGCATCGACCGTCCCGTGTATGTACTCGACGGTCTCTCGGCTGTGTGCGCCGACATCGGCATAAAGGAACTCATCGTGGTGCCCACTGTCAACGATCCGCCCCGGGTGCTAAGTGTGATCAACCGGCTTTTTGCTCTCAATTTGCCCATAAAGATAACCCCTGACCGCTATAATGTGCTCCGGTCGCGTGTGCGCCTTAGCGACCTTTGCGGCGACCCGCTGATCGACATCTCAGGTAGCACCATGAGCGAGAGCGGGAAAAACATAAAGCGCTGCACCGATGTGCTTGTGTCACTGTTGCTGATTCTGCTGCTGCTCCCCGTCTATGCGGTGGTGGCGCTGCTCATAAAGCGCGACTCGCCAGGACCGGTTTTCTATAGCCAACAACGTGTGGGACTGCATAACCGCCCGTTCAGCATACACAAGTTCCGAACCATGGTGGCCGATGCCGAGGC
>CAVIEK010000157.1:0-4498 GCA_963641805.1 Bacteroides fragilis | reverse complement strand
TATTCGTTATGGGAAATACTCAACATATAGCGGCAATTGAGATTGGCAGTTCCAAAGTAGTAGGTGCCATTGCCGAAAAGTATGACTCGGGCAACATTCAGGTCAACTGCCTGGAGAAGGAAAGCCTCATCAACAGTGTGCGCTACGGATGCGTGCAGAACATCGAGGGTGTGAAGAATGCCATCAACACCATCCTACAGCGTCTTTCCTCACACATCGACGGTGACATACGCAACGTGTTTGTTGGTATAAGCGGACGCTCGTTGCACTCTGTGCCTGCCACTCAAGAACGCCCCGTCAACCCGTCGGAGATAATTGCCGAATCGGTGCTCACCGAGTTGCGCAATGCCATCAAGTCGGAAGAGGTGACGGGCTACGAGACCCTTGTTGTCGAACCTCGTGCCTATTATGTCGACAACAAGCCCACATCTACCCCATGCGGCCAGATAGGCAACAGTGTGCGCCTTGATGCCAACCGCATCGTGGCCCGGCCGCAGCTCAAGGGCAACCTGACCCGCGTGATGCATGCTTGCGGCGTGTCGGTGCGCCGTTATCTAGTCACTCCGCTTGCCGTGGGCGCCGAGGTGCTTACGGCCGAAGAGCGCACCATAGGCTGCATGCTAGTCGATTGCGGAGCCGAGACCACAACTGTGTCTATCTACAAGGGGGGCTCGCTGGTCTATCTCAACACCATTCCGCTTGGCGGACGCAACATCACACGCGATATTGTCAATGGCCTCAAGTCGGTGGTCGAAGAAACAGCCGAGTGCGTGAAACTCAATATCCACGAGCCTCTTAATGCCAAATCGAAACACGCCAACATTGACGGCGTGAACTCTGAGGATGCCGTCAATTACATCACCGCGCGCACTGGCGAGATTGTGGCCAATATCAGCAAGCAGATAGAATATGCCGGCCTCAAGGCCGACGACCTGAAGACGGTGGTTCTTCTCGGAGGCGGCGCGCAGATGCGAGGCTTCGACCATGTGGTGTCGGAGCAATGCAAAATCCAAAATGTGCGCAATGCCCGTTACCCTGACACATTGAACATAACCGACCAGCATATCAACCGCAATGAATATGTGGAAATCTTCTCGTTGCTGGCCCGTGGAGCAGCTTTGTTGCCGCAGGGCGACAGTTGCGTGAGTCTAAATACCTACACCGACGAAGGGCCACAAATCACACAGCAGCCCGTTGAGCCGCAACCAAAAAAGCCAGACACAAAGCCTGGCAAAAAGGAAAGGAAGCTATCCCGTTGGTCAACCCTAGTACGAAGAATAGGAGATTTAATGAATGATGATGAATAAATGGAGATGCATTAAAACCATAAAAAAACAATGACTATTATGGCTGAGAACAATAATACAAACACTAATAATCCGCAAGACGGAATGAGCAAAATACTCAGTGAGGTTGGAGCGAATCCGGGATTCGAAGTCTCTCAAAAAGTTCAGCCCATTATCAAGGTGGTGGGCGTGGGTGGTGGCGGTAGCAATGCCGTGAACCATATGTATGCACAAAACATACAAGGTGTGTCGTTTGTTGTGATTAATACCGACAATCAGGCTCTGGAAAATTCCCCCGTGCCAAACCGCCTGCTCGTAGGCCCTGAAACCACCTGCGGCCTTGGTGCAGGTGATGAGCCCGAATGCGCTCGGCTGGCAGCCGAAGAAAGCGCCGAAGATATAGGCCGGCTCTTTGAGGACAACACCAAGATGGTGTTTATCACAGCAGGCATGGGTGGCGGCACTGGCACCGGCGCTGCGCCTGTGGTGGCGCGTATCGCTCGAGAGCACGGTGTGCTCACTATAGGCATTGTGACCATTCCGTTCCTCTTTGAGGGCAAGAACAAGATTCTTAAGGCTCTTGCCGGTGCCGAGGAGATGAAGAAATATGTTGATGCGCAACTGGTGATCAACAACGAACGCTTGAGCGAGGTGTATCCTGACCTCGATTTCCAGAATGCATTCGGCAAGGCCGACGACACACTTTCGGTGGCGGCACAGAGCATATCCGATATTATTACCGTCCCCGGCTATGTGAACCTCGATTTTAAGGACGTGAATACCACATTACGAAATGGTGGTGTGGCCATTATCAGTTCGGGCTATGGCGAGGGTGAGCATCGTGTGACCAAGGCCATCAACGAAGCCCTTGAATCACCTTTGCTTAAGAACCGAAATGTCTACGGATCGAAGCGTGTGCTGTTCAACTTCTCTTTCTCGCCTGAGAGCCAAGTACCGTTTAAGACTGCTGAAATCAGGGAAATGAACGACTTTATGCTTGACTTTGATGAAGAGGTTCAGGTTATATGGGGTGCTGCCTACGACAAGTCGCTTGGCGATAGCATAAAGGTCACTATCCTTGCTTCTGGCTTTGCTGAGAACTTGTCGATTGAGGTTGAGGCCCCTGAAGCTCTTAACCAGGGCCAAGGACGTCGTTCTCGGAAAAAGGATGAGGATAAAACCTTGTGTGAAAACTATGGTACAGCTGTCGTTGAACAGGAAACAGTGCGTCAGACGCGAAACTATTATGTGTTTGATCTCGATGAGATGGAGGATGACGAGGTGATAGGCAAAGTCGAACAGAATCCGGCCTACAAGCGCGACCCGAAGCTGAAGACGCAACTGAAGTCGCGGCAGCACGTCACAGCTGCTCCCGAGCCACAAAAACCGGTACAGAGCCAGCCACAGTCGGGCACTGCCGGCAGCATAATGTTCTCATAGCCGCGGGTGTGAACCGCACCGCTTGACGATTAGCGAATTATTGCGTATTTTTGCACTCGAAATCCAATTGAACTAAAAATAATAGGAGGAAACAGAGATGAGCATTTTTGATCAAGTAAGCGCCGGCATACGCACGGCAATGAAAGTTCGTGACCGCGAGCGGCTTGAGGCTCTTAAGGGAATCAAGGCCGAACTGTTGTTGCTGAAGACTGCTCCCGGTAGCGACGGCGAGGTGAGCGATGCCGAAGCCATAAAGGCTCTTGTGAGAATGAACAAGCAGCGCAAGGAGAGTGCCGAAATCTACATCCAGCAAAACCGTCAGGACCTTGCTGATGTGGAACTTGCACAGGCGGCCGTGATTGTGGAATTCCTGCCAAAACAACTCACCGACGCTGAATTGCAGCAGGCCATCCAATCCATAATCGATCAAGTGGGTGCCTCTTCGATGAAAGACATGGGCAAGGTGATGGGCTTGGCCACTAAGCAACTCGCCGGTCAAGCCGAGGGTAAAGCAATATCGGCCAAGGTGAAGCAACTGCTCGCTCAGTAATTCCCCTTATCATCTTTCCCTATAAAAAAAGAATCAATAAAAGATATTACGTATAAATGCTTACATTACAATTAATCAACGAGAATCCTGAAGATGTGATCCGCCGCCTTGCAGTAAAGCAGTTTGACGGCCGCGAACCCATCATGAAGGTGGTGGAACTCGACAAGCAACGCCGTGCCGCACAGAAGCAGCGCGACGACAACGCCGCCGGGCTCAATAAGATGGCAGCCCAGATAGGCGCCTTGATGAAACAGGGCAAAAAAGACGAGGCTGCCGCAGCTAAGGAGCAGGTGGCTTCGCTCAAGACAGCCAACAAGGAAATTGACGACAACCTCAAGGCGATAGAGCACGAGATAACCGAGATTCTCCTTTCGGTGCCCAATGTCCCCTATGAGGGCGTGCCTGAGGGCAAGACCGCAGCCGATAACGTGGTGGAAAAAACCGGTGGCCCAATGCCCGATCTGCCCGAGGATGCACTTCCTCACTGGGAGTTGGCCAAGAAATATGGTATTATTGATTTTGACTTGGGAGTGAAAATCACCGGTGCCGGATTTCCCGTCTATGTGGGCAAGGGTGCGCGCCTGCAGCGTGCCCTCATCCAGTTCTTCCTTGATGAGGCCAACAAAGCCGGATACACCGAGATTGAGCCCCCCTATGTGGTAAATGAGGCTTCGGGCTTGGGCACAGGTCAACTTCCCGACAAAGAGGGTCAGATGTATCACTGCCAGGTCGACAACTTCTACCTGATTCCCACTGCCGAGGTGCCTGTGACCAACATCTACCGCGACGAGATAATCCCACAAGATGAGCTCCCCAAGAAGAATTGCGCCTATTCGGCTTGCTTCCGCCGCGAGGCAGGGTCTTATGGCAAGGATGTGCGCGGCCTCAATCGCCTGCACCAGTTCGACAAGGTGGAGATCGTGCGCATTGAGAAGCCAGAGAACAGCTATGCCGCGCTCGAGGAGATGAAGGATCACGTACAGGGACTGCTTGAGAAGCTTGAGCTCCCTTGGCACATCCTGCGCCTTTGTGGTGGCGACATGAGTTTCACGTCGGCCATAACATTCGATTTCGAGGTTTGGTCGGCTGCTCAAAAGCGTTGGCTTGAGGTGAGCTCGGTGAGCAACTTTGAGAGCTATCAGGCTAACCGTTTGCACTGCCGCTACCGTGGCGACGACAAAAAGACGCACCTGTGCCACACGCTCAACGGATCGGCTTTGGC
>CAVIEK010000156.1:0-4531 GCA_963641805.1 Bacteroides fragilis | reverse complement strand
GTCGGCGTCGGTGTTGTCGTCCCAACGGCGGGCAAGAGTCATCACATCGTAGACGCGGCCTATGCGATAATTACGCGACACCATCAATCCCATGGCATAGTCCTCGCCATAGCAGGTGTTAGGCAATTGCAGGGCACGGAACACCGGAGTATAAAAAGCCCTGGGACCGCCGAAGCCGTTGACATGAAGCGCATTGTTTCGGCCGTTGTCGGGTGTCCACTCATGGTGGTCGATGATACCCGGCGGTATTTCCTCGAGCTTGAAATTGACCATCTTGTAGGTGCCACACACCATGGCAGCATTCTCCTTATAGAACTGGGCTATCATGGTGCGCAGTGTGGCGGGGGTGGCATAGATGTCGTCGCTGTCGAGTCCTATCACAAACTTGCCACAGCGGGGGTCATTGGCCGCAAGATTCCAGCAGCCTCCTATTCCCAAATCGGTGCGCTCGGGGATGATGTGAATCAGCCGTGGATCACCGGCAAACTCGTCGATAGCCTCCGAAGTCCCGTCGGTCGAGTGGTTGTCGACTACAATCAGGTTGTATTCGAAATCGGTCTCTTGCGCCAAAACCGATTTTATTGCATCGCGAATCACCCTCTCGCGGTTTAGCACGGGAATTATGACCGTGGCCTCAACATTGAACTGCTTGGAATCGAAGTCGATATCCTGAAAGTCAGATGGGGCCAGATAGGCACCAATGGCCTTAAGGTGCTTGGTACAGGCATCCTCCATTTCTTTCTGCGACGCATTGTTGCGCGGGTCACAGTAATCATATATCTTTTGGCCGCTTGAGCGGGTGTCGTGCTCGACATCGGTATACAGATATTCATTGATGTGCTCTATCTCATACTTTTGCGAGAGTTTTAGACGCAAATCATAGAGGCCGGCGGCAGTGTAGCATGATGTGATGCTGGCCGCACTTTCCTTTAAGGCAGCTGTATCGAACACCAGCACCGAGCCGAAGTCGAAATCGTCGCGCAGCGAGCCTGCCTGGTAATCGATCACAGGAGCCTTGGCTGCGACGCCACCCTTTATGTGATAATGGTCGCAATAGAGCATTCCGGCAGCAGTGTCGGCAGCAACAAGGGCTATGCGCTCAAGAGCCTGATAGCCGAGCACCAGAGTGTCGGGCTTGGTGTAGAGTAACGTGAGCTCCGACTTGGTAGCGGCAGCAATGGCCTTTACGGTAGCTGAGCTGTAGATCGTGTCGATTGATATGACTTTGCATCCGTCGCAGGCCGATTGCGCGCCTTGCGGGACGAGCAGAATGACATCACTCACTACCGGGCTTGCCTTGAGCTCGCGCACAGTATCGGCCACATTAGCAGCAGCCAGAACAAAACAATCTATTTTTTTTGAATTCATTAAAAGCAATGTTGTTAAGTGATTTATTTTCCATTGAAGAAATCAAGTGCGGTACCTATCACGCCGTCACGCTGGGTAGGGGTGCCAATCACCTCAATTGGGAAGCCAAGCACCACGGTGCGGTAGCCATTGCGCTGCGAGGCAATGGCTGCGGGAATGTTGCTCTCGCGGTAGCGCATGATGGTGGCGCCGTTGTTATCGCTGGCCTTTATGGCATCGGGCGACTCTACGGCATACACATGACTATTGAGCTTCTGCACGAAACTGAGTCCCTTTCCAGCCGGAATTTGCGAGAAGCGGCTTGGCACTGTGTAGACATCGCCGTCGACTGCAGCCTGACCCTTGAGCCAAGTGTAGCCAAGCACCTTCTCGGCGAACCTTACCTCATCGGCGTTGACGGTGTCGCGATCCCAAATGTCGCTTGCCACATAGGCACCGCTGACGAGCAGATTGCCGCCCGCGCTTGTAAACGACTCTATGGCGCGCCGCAAAGCCGGAGTGAATGCCTTGTAACGGTTGGGATAATATCCGCGACCGTTGAGGGTCTCTTTCTGCTTGCCGAGAATGAGATCGACGGTCTTGTACTGGCCAAGACGCACGATGCTGTCCTCAACAGCCTTAACGCTTGTTGAGACAAACGAGTAACCTGCCTTGAGAATCGACTCGCCGTGCACACTCGGATAATCAAATGTGTTGCCGGCCACCGTCAGAGTCTCGTAGGTCGAACGGCTGTCGCCGAAACCGCTGGCATCGTCGTCGCGCCACGGGAGTTTGCGGCGGAACTCATATTGCGGGCCAATGTAGTTAATTTGCTGTATATAAGGCACACCATGATCCTTGGCATCGTCGAAACCGGCCAATTCGCCGGAATCAAACCAGTCGGGCCCACTGATGCGGGTGAACCCGTTGACAACCATCACAGATCCCTTGCTGTCGGGAGCCACACCGAGCGAGAGAACCTCACTTGGGAAGCTGCGGCCACCATCGTTCATGGCCACAATCTGATAGCTGTGCACCTCGTTGTCGGTGACCGTGGCCACATACTTGGGCTCCTTGACCACTGCCACCTCTTGAAAACCGTTTTTGCGGCCCACACGCTCAAGCACCAGATACTTCTTGGCATCGGCGTTGTCGCTAAGATCATCGTGGGTTGGCTTCCACGTGAGCAAGAAGTTTTTGTCGCTGACCTGGCTGATGGCAAACGAATTGACGGCCAAAGGCTGCACCTCGTAATCGCGGTGATCGCGCGAGGCTATGAATTTGAGCATGCCCTTGTAGACGGCACGGCTCACTGTGAATCGGAAGTTGGGGTCAAGGCCGTATTTCATATCGGCGAAGTTCTGGTGCGACAGCAACTCGAGCAACATCGCCGGCACCTCGGGCACACGGGCCTCATAGTAAGATGCATCCCACATGCCGCGGCGTGTCCAATTGGGCTCAAATTTGGCACGCACGTCGTTCACGATCTCGCCCAGAATCATGTTGGTTAGATTGCGGGAGAGCTCGCGCGGTGTGCCGTTGGCGTAACGTCCGAACTTATGGCCATTCTGCTGCGTGCAGTAGATGCCGAGCGAGCCGATTATATCATCGTTCATAGTAGTGCCAGCATCGGTGTGGAATGCAAACGACAAGTCGACTGGCAGGTTCAGTCCCTTGCGCCCGGGCAGAGCCTGAGAGCCGCCGGCGAGATAGTTGACCCAGTCGCCGCGACAGCGGTAGTCGTCATTGTAGTCGTTGATGCCACCAGTGGGCGAGTATACACTGTCGGGGAATCCAGACCATTGCAAGAAATAGCGGGCACCTTCGGTGAAACGCATGCGGCGGCTTGTGACATAGTCATAATCCACGCCCTCCTGCTGCAAGTATTCAGTGTTTTTGCCTGCGAGCTTTATGTTCTCGGGGGTGCGCTCGGCCGGACGACGGGCTATGTTGCCCATACCGCCGCCCACCTTCACTGCGTCGATTGTCACCACTCCGCCCTTCTGCTTCGAGAAGTTGCTCACAGTCACGAGATTCTTGTTAAGGCCCTTGTCGAGCTTATAATAGCCGAGGAACACCCATACACCACCGCCCATTGTCTGGTCGATCTTCATCTGGCGCTTGCCGTCGAGGCTGTTGATTGTCACGAGTGCATCCTTCACGCTGTTGGGAAGCGACTTGTAGCTTATGTACACGGCATAGCTGCCGGGGGCTGGCATATCGGCGTCGAAGGTCGCCTCGGCAGCCTTTTTGAGGTCACGCTCGGCATCGGCCTGTCGATAGGAACCTTCGGTGAACGGGTTTTCGAAGTCCTTGTAGACGTTGCGCTTGTAGGCGAATCCCGTACCACTGCCCTGCTTCCACTTGCCGCTGTCGCGGTAGCCGGCTTGGGCATTGCCGCCATCGGCATCCACTATCACCTCAATGGGCGATGTGTCGCGGTCGCGCGGGTCCCACACGTAGGCTCCGGCATTCTCAAGCATGGGATTCAGGAAAGGAATCACATAGCTTTGGGTGTACATATCCTCAACGGTCTGGAACATGTGTGCGCGCTGCCACTCCCAACGGTTGAGCTTGGGCTCGAAATACCATCCGTGGCTTTGCCAGATGGCAATGATGTTGCCGTCAAGACCCTTGCGGTAGTGACGGTTGGGGTTCAGATCGGTCACAAAGGCTGTGTGGCTGCGCTTGTAGGCGGGCTCAAAATCGACAAAGTACTTGTCGATGTCGTTGCCGTTGATGGTGAGCTTGACTTCGTGTTTCGAATAGTCACTGCCCACCGCGCTGCGGATGTCGGATTTGAGTTTCTCTACGCTCTGCTGTGTGAATGGGAGGTCTGAAAAATTATTACTAAGGTCGACTGCTATCGTATCGCCCGACAACTCCACCTTATTAGCCTTAAGGCTGCCTATTCCCATATTGGATGGCAAACTGGACGCCACCACGCCCTGCACCTTGGTTCGCTGGTCCTGAGTGAGGGTCTGCTGTGCGACAACCGTGCCGCAGCCTATCACCGAGGCAACCGCCAGCATAGCCAACGCCGTATTCCTTCTCTTCATTGTTTGATGTTTTGTTAATCGTGTAATTCGCTTGACCACAAAGCATGGCTTCGCAACTACAAAGATAGGACAAACATTTTGCATAAGGAAACAATAACAATGCGTTTTTGTCTCGTTAAACACTT
>CAVIEK010000155.1:0-4577 GCA_963641805.1 Bacteroides fragilis | reverse complement strand
GGTGAGAACTATGAGTGGACCGACATGTATGAGCGCATGGCTAAAGAGGCTCGTGAAGAAGGTTTCGATGAGATTGCCGCCAAGTTTGAGGGCGTGGCAGCTATCGAGAAGCACCACGAGGAGCGCTATCGCAAGCTTCTCAAGAATGTGGAAGACAGTGTGGTGTTCTCGCGTGAGGGTGACTGCATCTGGCAGTGCATCAACTGCGGTCACATCGTGGTTGGCAAGAAGGCTCCCGAGGTGTGCCCCGTGTGCGCCCACCCGCAGTCGTATTTCCAAATTGAGGCCGAGAACTATTAATAGCCATTCCTCTTGATGCATCCATCTTACCCGAATGGGTATAGTATTGGGTGTGGACATGAACAGAGTCATTGCAGTGCATGTGTTGCTGCAATGGCTTTTTTGTTGCCACAGGCAAATGGTTGCCCGTGAGAATATTTCGTGCTGTGGGCAAATATTCGTATCTTTGTCGCCTGATTTATTATTCAACTTCTTAGAAAAAATGGCTGTAGAAATACGAGAGATACATCCCATCAAGCAGCAACTGCTTAAATTCGTGCATTTCCCTATCGACAATCTGTATGCCGACAATGACTGCTACGTCCCGGCTCTTGTGCTCGATGAAGTGAACACGTTGCGCCCCGACAAGAATCCGGCTTTTGATTTCTGTGAAAGCGTTTATTTCATGGCTTACCGCGACGGCAAGCCAGTGGGCAGGATAGCAGGAATCATCAATAATGTGGTCAACAAGCGCACTGGCACCAGTACCGCACGTTTCGGCTTTGTCGACTTTATCGATGATGCCGAGGTGGTCGATGCCTTATTTGACGCAGTGGCCGTCTGGGCACGGTCAAAACAGATGACGCGGCTTGAGGGACCGCTCGGATTCACCGACATGGACCCTGAGGGCATGCTTGTGGATGGTTTTGACCAACTTAGTACTCAAGCTACCATCTACAACCACCCTTACTATCCCAAGCACATGGAGCGTATGGGGTTTGAGAAAAGCGCAGATTGGGTGGAATTCAAAATCAACATCCCCGACAAGATTCCCGACAAGATGCTACGCGTGGCCGACATTGTGCGCAACCGCTTCGGGCTCAGTACTGTGCGTTGTACCAACCGCAAGCAACTGGTCAAGCAATATGGCGACCAAATATTCAACATCATCAATGAAAGCTACGATGCGCTATTCGGCTACTCTCCGCTCACCGAGAAGCAAATAAAGCACTACATCGACCTGTATCTGCCTTTTCTGCCGCTCGATCACTTGTGCCTGATTGTTGACCAGGCAGGAGCACTTGTGGGAGTGGGTGTGTCGATACCGTCGCTGTCAACCGCACTTATTAAGTCGCGCGGCAGATATCTGCCGTTGGGATGGACTCATCTGCTTAAAGCCATTAAGGGCAACACGCACATCGTGGACCTGATGCTGGTGGCCGTCAAGCCCGAGTATCAGAACAAGGGTGCCAATGCACTGCTCTTTACCGAACTAATCCCGCCGTTTATCAAGCGAGGCTATAAATGGGCCGAAAGCAATCCAGAGCTTGAGACCAACCAAAAGGTGCAGCAGCAGTGGCAATATTTTGACATTGTGCAGCACAAGCGTCGAAGAGCCTATGAGAAAGAAATCTGATAAAATAGATTCATTATCTTTTATATAAACAAATCCTTATGGCAACAGCTATAAAAGTCGATGTGAGCGCAACGTCGTGCTCCGTCGGCATAAATGAAATTGAATCGCTTTCAGCCGAAGCCGAAAGCGCAGTCTCAACATTGGAAAAAGGCACAGGTCTGGGCAATGATTTCCTTGGGTGGCTTCACCTGCCAAGTGCAATCGAGCCTGGCATGCTTGCCGACATTGAATCTACGGCCCAGCACCTGCGCCAGAATTGCGACTATGTGGTGGCGATAGGCATAGGTGGAAGCTACCTTGGTGCCAAGGCTGTGATTGAGGCATTGAGCGACAGTTTTGCCGCCTACAACCATAAAGGTACGCAAGTGCTTTTTGCCGGCAACAACATCGGTGAGGATTACCTTCACGATTTGATGGCTCTGCTCAAGGGTCGTCGTTTCGGCATCGTGGTGATCTCAAAGTCGGGCACCACCACCGAGCCAGCCATAGCTTTCCGCCTGCTCAAGGAGATGCTCGAGCAGCAAGTGGGCAAGCAGGAAGCAGCAAAACTAATAGTGGCCATCACCGATGCCCGTCGCGGCGCGTTGCGCAATCTTGCCGACAATGAGGGATACAAGACGTTTGTGATACCCGACAACGTGGGCGGTCGTTTCAGTGTGCTCACTCCGGTAGGTCTACTCCCCATTGCCATTGCCGGTTTCGACATCAATACTCTCGTTGAGGGTGCGGTTGAGGCCGAGCAAAGCAAGGGTGAAGAGACTATGCTCTATGCCAAGACCCGCAACGCATTGTACCGTGCCGGTAAGAAGATAGAGATACTGGTTAACTTCAACCCACGCCTGCATTATTTGGCCGAATGGTGGAAACAGCTATACGGCGAAAGCGAGGGTAAGGATCACAAAGGACTGTTCCCCGCATCGGTCGACGACACAACCGACCTGCACAGCATGGGCCAATGGATTCAAGACGGTGAGCGCTCAATTTTCGAGACTGTGATCACTGTGGAGAACCAGAGTAGCAAGGTGGTTATTCCGCATGACGGTGCCGACCTTGACGGTCTGAATTACATAGCCGGCCGCCGCGTCGATGAGGTCAACAAGATGGCTGAGCTTGGCACGCGCCTAGCCCACTTCGACGGCGGTGTCCCAAATATTGTAATAACCCTGCCGGCTCTCACAGAGCGGTATCTTGGTCAGCTCATCTACTTCTTTGAGAAGGCCTGCGGCGTGAGCGGCTACATTCTCGGTGTGAATCCGTTTAACCAGCCAGGTGTGGAGGCCTATAAGAAAAATATGTTTGCCCTGCTTGGCAAGCCCGGTTACGAGGATGCTACGGCAGTTATGAAAGAGCGCATAGGCAAGTAATAAATCCCAACAGATACAATATAGCAAGCGTCCCCGGGACCAAACTGGTCACCGGGGACGCTTGTCTATTTGTGGCTTTGGATTTAGACTTCGGCCTCCTCGCGTTTCACGGTGTTGTCTTCCACATGGCGGCGTCGTATTTGTGCCTCCACGCCGTCAATCACGTTGATGATGAAGTCTCCGAGTTTCTCGGCCTCGCAAATGATGTCCATATAGAAGATACCGGCTTGGTAAGGATATTTCTTCTGACGTATGTTCTCAATATTCTCAGTGCGCAGCAGGTTGCGGAAGTTGTTGATCTCACGCTCCTTGTTGTAGTTGCGTATGAGGTCCTCATTGGTGGCGTTGTCCATGTCGCAAAGCACGGCAATCATGTTGCTCATAGCCTCGCTCACATATTTGAGCATTGTGTCGATGTTGGCATAGTTCTCATCGCTGAAGTGGGCGTGTGCCTCTTCCTTGCGCACCAGTGTGCGGGCTATGTTGTTGCAGCTGTCGGCAATGCTTTCTATCTCGCTCACGCAGCTGAGCATTGTGGATATGCGCAGTTTTGCGTCGTAGCTCAGCCGGCCGTCGACCACCTTGTTGAGGTAGTTGGCGATTTCAATCTCCATGCGGTCGCTGATATCCTCATACTTGCCGATGCGTGTATATAGCTTGTTGAACTCCACTGTTCCGGTCTTGGTGTGCACAAGGGTCTTCACCATACCGAGCATGCGCTCAACCCGTTCGGCATAGACCACAATCTCGCGCTGGGCCTGGGTGATGTTGAGCTCTGAGGCGCTAAGAAGCCCGGCCGATATGTATTTGAGCTGGAATTCCTCGTCTTCCTTGTTGTGTGTCTTAATGAAGAAGTTCACGATTTTCACATAGGTGTGGGTGAACCAAATCATGATTGAGAGGTTCACGAGGTTGAACACGGTGTGGAACATCGACATACCGAACGACATTGAGAACTGGAGTCTTGCCACTGTGGCAGGGTCGTTGTGGTTGCTGCTGATGTAGGTGAATAGCTCGGTTGGATCGCCCTGGTGGAAAATATCGCGGGTAATCCACACGATGAGGGCAATGAACGGGAAATAAAGGGCCATTGTCCACAATGTGCCCAGACAGTTAAACAGCAAGTGGCCGGCAGCGGCTTTTTTTGCGGCCGCATTGGCTCCAAGCGATGCGAGGATGGGGGTAATGGTGGTGCCAATGTTGCTGCCGAGCACCATTGCGCATGCCATGTCAAACGGTATCCATCCTTTGGTGGCCATAATCAGCACTATGGCAAATGTTGCTGCCGACGACTGGATCACCATGGTTACTATTACACCCACAAGCAGGAATATGATAACCGACAGGAAACCCATCGACGTGTAGCTCTGCAGGAATTGGAACATCTCGGGCGATTTGCTCAGGTCGGGCACATTGGCTCCGATGGCTTCCAGGCCCATAAACAGAAAGGTGAATCCTATGAGGAATTCACCTATCGACTTATACTGGTTGTTTTTGAGAAACAACATGGGCACTGCAAATGCGAGAATGGGCAGAAGCATGAGCGACATGTTGACCTTGAATCCGAATATCGACAC
>CAVIEK010000154.1:0-4599 GCA_963641805.1 Bacteroides fragilis | reverse complement strand
GTCCCTGACGGGAATGTCAATTGAGTATATGTAGGTGTCCATTGTCTTTCAATTAACTTTTGTGAAAATTCAAAGATACGAAAAAATTTTGCCATTTTCGCCCTCTTTTGTAATTTTGAGCAAAATAAAACAACACATTAATTTCTAAATGAAGAGAAAACTCATTGCCTTTGTCATGGTATTGTCGACATGTGCGTCGATTGCATGCACATCGGCCATCGTATCGGGAAGATTAACCGCCAACGGCCGGCCGCTGATGTGGAAAAACCGCGATACCGATGACCAGAACAACAAAATTGAGCGAATTGCAGCCACCAAGAACAGTTATGAATATGTGGCGCTTTACAACGCTTCCGATCCGGATTGCCGGCAGGCTTGGATGGGATTTAATGAAAAGGGCTTTGCCATAATGAACACGGCTTCTTACAATTTAAATTCCGACACCATTAAGGATATGGATAAAGAAGGCTTTGTAATGTCGCTTGCATTGCAGAAGTGCCGGACAGTCGACGACTTCCAGAACATGCTCGACACGCTTTCGCGTCCCATGAGGGTAGAAGCGAACTTTGGCGTTATCGACTCAGAAGGAAATGGCGCTTATTTTGAAGCTGGCAACTATAAATATGTAAAGTATGACTTGAATGATTCTCCTACTGGCATACTAACACGCACCAACTATTCTTATAGCGGCCGCCTTAACAAAGGAATGGGATATGTGCGGGAAGAAAACGAAAAGGCACTGCTTGCCAGGCATATTTCAAAGTGTGATTTCACTCCAGCTGTTTTTACTGAGGAGTTATCACGCACGTTCTACCACTCGCTCCTTGGCAAGGATTTCACAAATAGTGGTGACAAATACCTTGTAGACCAGGATTTCATACCTCGCAGGATTTCTACGGCCACTGTTGTTGTCGAAGGAGTGCTTGATGGAGAGAGCCCGCTGCTCACAACAATGTGGGTCGGGTTGGGCTACTCTCCCTGTAGCGAGATACGTGCAGTGTGGATAGGAGACGGCGGGCTTCCTGAAGAGCTGCGCGGCATTGCCCCTAAAGGCCATTCCCCGCTTGCCGATGCCGCTCAGGCACGCAAGAAGGAGGTTTTTGACATCAACAGAGGGAACGGCAAACACTACCTAAACCTATCTAAGCTTTACAACCGTGAGGGAACGGGGTTCTGCCAAGTGCTGATTCCCAAAAATATGGCGACCTATGCCGAGGGCTATAAGACTCTTATTACCCGTAAGGCCTCGCTCACACTAAAATCAAAAAAGAAGAAATAGCCAAGGAAACCAATGAATCAGGTTTTAATAAATGGAGGCATTGCCATTATCCTATTGCTTGTCTCAAACACGTTCATGACATTCGCATGGTATGGCCACCTGAAACTGCAATCAATGGGTGTCGTGAGCAATTGGCCGCTATGGGGTGTGATCTTGTTGTCCTGGGTAATAGCCCTCTTTGAATATTGCTTTCAGGTGCCAGCCAACAGAATCGGTTTCATTGACAATGGTGGCCCTTTTACATTAATGCAACTGAAAGTCATACAGGAGGCAGTGACACTTACCGTGTTCACTATTTTTGTTACAATATTTTTTAAGGGCGAGACGCTGCACTGGAATCATTTTGTTTCGTTTATGTTTCTTGTGGGAGCTGTATATTTCGCCTTTATCGACATGAGATGATGGATTTGCTTAAGGAAAGCTATTTCAAAGCCACGCACAATGAATACATGGCCGTTGTTTTGCGGGATTTTTTGACCGACAATTGGATCTGGATTGCGATTCCTGTAGCGGTCTGCTTGTGTATGGCTTACCTTGACATCAAATTCATCATAGTGGCTCTGTTGATTGTATGCGTGGCAATGCCGATGCTGTTGGCTATGGTATATTTCTACTTCGTGCTGACAGTCGAAGCCTGTTGGTCGGTAGTTGATAAAACTATCACCCTGAATGAAAAAGGCGACATCCTGCTACACTTTGCCGACAAGAAGCGTAAAGACCGCTTGGTGACGCAGGCGCAAGTGAAAATGGTGAAAATCAATAGGAATTCAGTGATTCTGTCACTGAAGGTTCGGCGGTATACGTATCTTCTGGTGCCGCTCAGTCAATTCAAATCATTTGACGGGGTCGAACGATTTGTCAGACTATATGACTCAAGTGTAAAGTGATTTCATTTGTTTGGCGAATTTAGCTAACTTTGCACAAACTTAACAACCAAGAACAATTGTATATGGATACCGAATGTGGCAAAATGTATACCAAATTGCTTCAGCTTCCGCTTTTTCAAGGAGCTAGCTGTGAGCAGATATCTCAACTGATAGAGAAATTGCCATTCCATTTCATAAAATATACCGATGGGCAAAGCATCATCGTTTCAGGTGAGGCATCGGCGCATCTGAAATTTGTGGTGTCGGGAAAAGCAAAGGTTATCTATACCAATAGAGCCACAGGGGTACAGTTATCGCAAGAGGTGTTGGCTCCTTGTGTGGTCGGTCCTGATTTCCTTTTTGGACGTGAGCCTGCATACCCTTTCGATGTCTTTGCGTTTGGCGAATGTGGCATAATGCAATTATCCAAGGCCGATTATATGAAAGTTGTGAGCAGCGACCAAGTGTTTTTATTCAATATTTTGAACTACCTGTCGCGCAATGCCCAAAAGCCCAAACTGTCGCTTTTGCATCTACCACAAGGAACTGTAGCAGAGCGCATAGCATTTATGGTATCTATGCTGACTGGCAAGGACTCAAGCCACATATCACTGTCGTTTAAACAGAAGGATCTGTGTGTGCTACTAGGAGTAAGACGAGCATCGTTGGTGGATGCCATGAGCCGTTTGCAAGACAATGGAATAATCACATATACCAACAGTGAGATAAAGGTGATCGACCGCGACGCACTGGTCTCGCTTATTCATGAAAAGGTGGAATAGTCACTCGAATTTCATTGTTGACGTTGGCTTTATTGACGATATGATATATGACGGTCCGATAAGTGTCACGTAAGAAATCAATAAGATCGACACATTGAGCACTATCATTGCTGCCAGATTAATCTCAATGGGTACATACGGCATATAGTAGGCTTCAGCATTCAGTTTGATCAAGTGAAAATGTTGCTGAATCACCGCAAGTCCAAGGCCTACAACGTTTCCTATGATCAATGATTTAAGGATGAGTTTTTGAGTCAAGTATATGAAAATGCGGCGGATTGAATTGCTTGAAGCACCCAAGGCCTTGAGTAGACCCACCAGTTTTATTCGCTCAAGCACGATCATGAGCAATGCAGACACGAGCGTGAAGCCGGAAACCACCACCATGAGTAATAGAATGATGACCACATTCATATTGAGCATCCCCAGCCAAGCAAAAAACGAGACATTGGTATCGCGTGTGTTGTTGACATTGAATAGGGTGGTGCCATTATGCTCGTACACAGACTTGGCTAGCAATTTGAACAATCCGTAGGCCTCTCCTCTGACATTGTCAACATCATTTAAGTTGATGCCCACATAGTTGCCAGTGCACTCGTTCCAGTTGTTTACTTGCTGAATAAGAGCTATATTTCCAAGTATGACCTGTTTGTCAAAATTATCAAAGTCGGTATTGTAGACACCCACAATGTGAGAATTCCTTACCTTTACCTTAGAATCAATGAAGTAAGTGAGAATCTTGTCGCCTACTTTGAGCCCCAACTGGTTTGCCGTAACTCTTGAAATTACTATCTCGTTTATATCGGTTCCTTTTTTAGTGTCAGGTACTCTTCCTTCTGTCAAGTGGCTTGATATATAGCTCCAGTCAAAACCGTCGTCGACTCCACGGTAGACCACACCTTTAAAATCGTTGTCGGTCTTGAGGATTGCGGGCTTCTCGGCTGTCAGGCTCATGCTGGAAATCTTTGACTTGAGACTTGAATCAGCCATGATGGGAGAGAACACTTCGCGGCTGTCAATGGTGGAGATGTTATGGTCAATGCCAATTACAGCGTTACTCACTTTCAGATGCGGCTCAAGCGAATATATTTTATTGGTTATTTCTTTTTTGAAACCGAGCACAATCACGATTGACAAAATCATAACAACAACGGCAAGTACAACACCTATAAGTGCCACATTAAGACTTGGCGACCCTTTACGGTTTCCTTCCCCCAGTTTCAATCTTCGCGCTATGAAAAACTCAAATCTCATTTTTTGTCAGATATAACTTCAAAAAGCGCTACAAAGTTATACAAATTATTCTGATTTTTTGTGTAAATTTGCCCTCCTAAAAGTCAGTCGTCGCATGAGTTTGATCAAAAACGTATTATTGCTAATAGTGTCGCCGTCGGCCGGTTGGGATGACATTGACCGCAGTGGGTACTCAACAGCTAAGGTGCTTAGTGGATTGCTTTATCCGTTGCTGGCATTATTGTCAGTCTCGTGTTTCACCGAAATGCTCTATGATAGTTTGGCCACGCTGCCGACGACATTAATGAAAGCCATTGTTGCTTTCACAAGCTACTTCGTTTCCTATTATGCTGTTGTGTTCATCTTGGGGGCAATATTCCCTAAACTCATTGGCGGGAAAGCAACCTATGCCCGATTTTGCAACTATATAGCCTATAAT
>CAVIEK010000153.1:0-4599 GCA_963641805.1 Bacteroides fragilis | reverse complement strand
CTGTGGAAACAAGATAGGTGCAGAATCCAAATAGAAGTGCAAAATATGGAGTCCTGCAGAAACTTTACCGCACGGCTCTTTCATTTAAACTCGAAACAAACAGAGAGCCACTGTTTATGTTGGTTTTACATCAACAGAGACAGATGGCATTTAGTCTATGCTGCGTCAATAGCGATGTTTGGCTGCTCCTAAATGCCTATCAATCACAAACATTGAAAATTCAAAACATTTTTAAATGAAAGAGCCGTGACTTTACCGTGCAAAAAATTGCTACGAGGGCTTGTGTTGTAAGAAATTTTCACTAACTTTGCACCGCATTTGAAAAAGAGCGGCAATTTGCCGCGCGCTATTCATCGCAACCATTTTCGGGGTGTAGCTCAGTCCGGTTAGGGCGCCTGCTTTGGGAGCAGGAGGTCCCAGGTTCGAATCCTGGTACCCCGACAGCAAGAAGCCGCTATCACAGCGGCTTTTTTGTTTTGTCTCTAAGTCGCAGCAATTTGCCGACAACCAAAACAACGGCTGAGGCATGTGGCAATCAAGATCGATTAGGAAGGAAACCTCTTCGTTTTCCGCCTACTTGATTGTACTACCTTCACTATGATGAGTATAGTCGGATACGACTTTTGTACTAGACCTTAATGGCAGTGGCGTTGATGGCAACCCTTTAGAAGCTCTTTCAGAATGTGAATGAAACGTCAATCTTGTAAGGGTAATAGGGTCAAAATTGCATTTAATGATGATAGAAGCCATCAAATTTGTGTGACAATAGGTGTGTTGTCGTTTATAAAAACATTAGGCTATCAACCTACCCATTTATCCATTTTTCTCAAAACGGGATGGTCTTTGGACACGAAGAGAAACCGGTAAGTAATATACTTACTTGGCTTGTGTCTACAGTATATTATTGCTGTTTTTAGCGATTATCATGTGGGGCAGCCGATGGCTACGATGCGGCACAGGCCCTACTTTGAACTGAACTTAAGGGCGTTGCGCTGCGCGCTCTCGATGCGGCGGTTGCGCCAACAATGGCGGCAAAGCGCCACATACTTGTCGTCGCCGCCTATCTCCACCTGGTTGCCGTCGGTCACAATGTTGCCATTATGGTCGATGCGGGCGTTGACAATGGTCTTGCGGCCACAGGTGCATGTGCTCTTGATCTCGTCGATGGTATCGGCGAGCTCAAAAAGGCGTCGCGAGCCTTCAAACACATGCGTGCGAAAATCGGTACGCAGTCCGTAGCATATCACGTTGACCCCATAGTCATCGACTATGCGTGCAAGCTGGTCGACTTGCTTTGCCGTAAGGAACTGAGCCTCGTCGATGAGAATCCATTCCTTGACCGAGAGGGTGTCCTCAAACAGCCGGCTTAGATTCTCATAGAGGTCGGACTCGGGGTAAATCCACGAACATTGGCGCTCAATGCCTATGCGTGAGCGTATCACGCTGTCCTTTTCGCGATTGTCTATAATGGGTTTCATACACAGGTATTTCATTCCACGCTCCTCGAAGTTGTAGGCTTGAGTGAGTAGTAAGGCCGTCTTTGCCGAGCCCATGGTGCCATATCTGAAATAGAGTTTTCCCGAACCGTTCATTGTTCCGTTTTTTGAGGTTTAGCAAACTGATTTGCAAACGAATGCACTACATTATGCAAGACACCGATAAATGACACCTCGCACAAGTGACAAAGATATAAAAAAATGGGCTTGCGACAGTTGCCGAAGCCCATAAAAAGTTATTAACAACCACGAATGCCATGGTTGCGTGCAATAGTGTCAAAGCGCCACTTTGATGCATATTTTCCGCAGGGTCACGCCAGGTGTGCCTATGAGCGGAGCATGGGCATACAGTGGCGTGATTACCGCAAATTCGCCCGGTTTCAAACTGAAACGGTACAACGGCGGTTGGCGGTAGAAGGCTATGTCACGCTCAGCGTCGTATTGCCTTGACGGCTGCGCCAACTGATGCAACGGCGTGCATCCGATGGTTTCGGGGCCCGATACCGGGATATGGATGTCGATGAACCTGCGATGCACTTCAAGTGGAGCCTGCGAGGCGAGACGCAACTGAGGCGTCTCCACATTGGCCCATATCACATCGGGCTCTAACACTATGCGTCCGTTCCCGCCATCTACCATTTGCGGCATGGCACTCCAGTTATGCCGAGCCCATTCAATTGCCCGAGCCAGACGGTCGGGGCAAAAACGGCACACGGCCGTGACATCGGAGAAAGAGCCTATTATCATTTTTACGCCTTAGTGTGATTTTCAGCGGTCAGTGATCTGACTCGATGTCCACAGCTGCTTGTTGAAAGCCTCGGCGGCGTTGCAGTGGAACTCTATGCCGCGGAATTTCTCCATAATAATGTGCCATCCGTTGAGCAGGTCGGGCATATCCTGACTCACGTGACACAAGCAAGCCTCATGCTTTTTGTCGACCACCGAGCTGATGTCGACATAGTCTGTGGGAATGAAATTCTGCGACTGGCTTCCCGACATTGCCTCACTGTAGTAGAGGTCAAACGAATGGTCGAGGTGACGCCATGCGTCGTAGACGAGCATTGAGCACGCACGGTGGTCGCGGTGCGAGTCGATGGGCCAGTGGGTGAACACCACATCGGGTTTCTCGCGTGCTATCACTTCCTTCATCTGTTCATATCGGGCCAGATTCACCTCGGTGGCACCATCGATCTGATCCATGAAGATGTGGCGTATACCCATCACCTTGCAAGCGGCATCACTCTCCTTGCGGCGGATCTCTGCCGCCTCGGCTGCCGTCTTTCCCTTGATTCCGGCCTCGCCGGCGGTGAGATACACACTCACCACCTCACAACCTTGGTTTTTGAGCACCAGCATAGTGCCGCCAGCAATGGTTTCGGGGTCGTCGGGATGAGCGCCAATCACAAGAGCCTTCTTGTATTTTCCTTTAGTGATGGATTGTGCCTGTGACGGAATTGCAGCGAATGCTGCCACCACGAGGCATGCGAGCATGATTAATTTTGTTTTCATTGTCAATTTGGTTGTTAAATTGTTATTTATAATGGTTGTTACATGAACACAAGTCACTACGGGACCGAGAGTGTGCCGTCGGTGGCTATATTCAGACGCGATTCGGCATCCACATCGGCAAGCGATAGGGAGGCCATCTCGCGGGCAGCACGGTGCTTCGGGTCGACCCTCGGCCCCACTCCCCACTGCTGAATCATCGAGTGGATGCGGCCAGCCACCAGTTTGCCGTCGGCAAGGCTTACAGCAGCCACCAGCAACGGTGCATAACCACACACGCCAGCCACGCTCACGCCACACGGGGTACAGAAATTACCTAGACTGTAAGCTATCAGATGCCCTTCATATAGTTCAACGGCACGCACCACATGTGGTCCGTGACCATATACCACAGCAGCCCCGCAGTCGATCGCAAAATGGGCAAAACGGCGCAAGTCTCCACGGTGCTCGCCGGCATAATGCTCACGGCCGTGAGGCAGATGGCGTGCGTCGACCCCTTCAGCCCCACCGTGGAACGAGACTATCACCACATCGGACTCAGCTTTAAGTCGGGTGACAATGCGACGCACACTTGCAGTATCAGTCATGCGCATAGTGCCCGCGTTATGGCCAAATGCGGCAAAGCCGTAGGTGACACCGCCAATGCGCCGTGTGGCACTCTTGCAATTCACTGATCCTGCATAGGCGACACCGATGGCGTCGAGCACACGCCTGGTGCTCATCTCGCCTTGAGCCATAAAGTCGAAAACGTGGTTGTTGGCCATAGAAAGAAAATCGTATCCGGCATCACGCAGCAGATGAGCCATCGACAGTGGCATGCGGAAGAAATAAGACTTCAACTGCTTCGACGGTTTTGACCTGGGAGGGATATCACTAGCAATGACACCCTCGAGATTGCCCACCGCCACATCGGCTGATTGCATTATAGGGGCAGCATCGTCAAATAGGTACCGGCCACCGTCGGGCGGCAGTTTGCGTTCAGGATAATCAGTGCCAAGCATCACGTCGCCGGTCATGGCAATTGTCACCGTAGCCGCAACGGTGTCGCGCAACGATGCTGTAGCAGTTGCAGTATCGACGGTGCCACATGCCGGATCGGCAACGGCCTTTACCCTGCCGCAAGCGGCAATACTGCACACGATTGCCGATGTGATTATAATCCTTATTGGGGACAGTATGCTCATTTATGGTGCAAGATACGTAAAATATGTCACATGGACAAACTTTTTCAGCACGCATGCGATATAAATCAGCACGCAAACATGGCTGTAAAGTCCGCCTGTAGAGTCCGCCTGCTTATTTCAGATTTCACCTCACGGTGAACACCCTTGCTATTGGCTATGTAATTCCCGCTATTAGGGCTTACTCGGGACTTTCACCCGTTAGACAATGCTCATGCCGAGCATACACAGAAAGACCGCCGGTCAGCGTTGCTGACCAGCGGCCTTTCAAGTGTCCGAGATGAGATTCGAACTCACACGCCCCAACGGGCACTACCCCCTCAAAGTAGCGCGTCTACCAATTCCGCCACCCGGACATTTAGAGCGAAAAACGGGACTCGGACCCGCGACCTCGACCTTGGCAAGGTCGCGCTCTA
>CAVIEK010000152.1:0-4649 GCA_963641805.1 Bacteroides fragilis | reverse complement strand
CGCCAGAGAGGGTTGAAGAAGCATGAATGGGCCACAAAAAGACTTTGAGGGGTTGCATTCTATAACAACCTCACTTTCTTCATGCCCGTAATTTATTTAGGACAACATTGCGATGCACTATCAAATTTTAACATGATGAGAATACAGGTCCACATCAGCGTGAGGATGAAATTATGTTAAAATTATGTTAAAACATTAAGGTCCCTCTTGCCTGTGCAACCCCAATTTCATATCTTTGAGAACCTTAATTGAGAAGGGTAGGAAAGGAACTTTTGAAAACACTTACAAAAGGAGTGGACCTGATGGGAAACTCTCTTGACCGTTGCGGGTGGTTTTACCTTGCAACAATCACATAAACTGCAGGTTGGCTCCTGATACATGAATGCAAAAGTCCTAGTGACGCATTCCTTAGGCACAGAGTGCACAATGGCTGCATCGCACCACCAGCGCTACTAGGAACTGTGCCAAGCATAAAAAAGAAAAGGTCTTCTCAATGAGCTTTTGAAAACGAATTAAACGAACACCTAAAAAACGAACAGCGTTGAAACGTTTATCAGCCATAATCACTATGATACTGGGCGCAGCGGCCATAGGTCTCGGCGCACAAACACTTGAGGCGAGTCAGCATATGGTGTCGTTCCGTCCCGACAGTGCCCGCATCAATCCTGCTTATCGCGACAATGCAAGTTCCATTGCCAACATAGCCTCGACTTTGCAGGCTGTGAAGGACGACAGCCTGCGAACCCTGAAGCACATCACCTTCTATGGTGTGGCATCGCCAGAGGGTTCGTATTCGCGCAATCTCAAACTCTCACGTCAACGAATTATCGCCATACGCGACCTCTTCAGGCAGTACATTCCTGTCCCCGACAGCATCATCACCATGAAAGAGGAATACATCAGCTGGGGGCACTTGAGCAACCTTGTTGCCAACTCCGACCTCGCCAACCGTGATGAGGTGGTAAGGGTCATCGACTCCGACTCGTCGCTTACCGCTTATGCCGGTCGTGGCGGCAGCATCGACCGGCGCGTGCCCGCACTGCAGGCAATTGACGGAGGTCGCACGTGGCAAGTGCTCAAGCAGCGGTTCTTCCCGCTGATGCGCACGGCTGGGGCTTTGATGGTGGTGGAGCGCAAGCCCGCCCAAAAACTGGTGGTGGCGCGGACAAATGCCGACACGGCCAAGTCGGAGCCAGTGCCGGTTCCCGTAATCGTGCCGGTTCCAGTTCCCGTGCCAACTCCTGAGCCCGAGCCCGTTGTGGCCGATGAGTGGAATCCCGCGATCTATGTGAAGACCAATGCGGTGGGATGGGCTATGCTCATCTCGAACGCGGGTGTGGAATGGGAGTTCAGCTCCCGGTGGTCGGCAGCCCTGTCGGTCTACTACTCGGCCCTCAACTATTTCAAGCTGACGCGCAAGTTCCGCACACTCGCCATCATGCCCGAAATCAGGCTTTGGTTGAACGACGGCAAGAAGACCCGTTTTTGGGTAGATGCCCATTTGGGCCTTGCTTACTATAATTATGCCAAGTGCGGAGATTGGCGCTATCAAGACCATAACGGCCGCACACCCGCCTTGGGTGGAGGTTTGGGGTTGGGGTTGCGCACCCCGCTTGGACACAGTGATCACTGGTTCTTTGAGACATCTGTGGGTGCCGGTGTGTACCGCCTGCATTACGACATATTCCGCAACGAGCGTAACGGAGCGCTCACCGGTGAACGCCACCGCACTTTCTATGGCCTCGACCGTGTGGCGCTGTCGATAGCATATAAGTTTAACCTGAACCGACACAAATGATGAAACACTTATATAACTATATACTGACGGTTTTCGGCATGCTGGCCTTGATTGTGGCGGGGTCGTGCGATGTGCACGAGTTTCCCGAGGAGGGTTCCGGTGAGCCTGACAAAGTACCGTTCATCCTCAATCTCGACTTCTCGGAAACCCTAGAGATGGGATTCCACAAAGAGATAAACTATAATATGACCGGCACGAGTGGATTTCAGTCTTTTGCGGCACCGGCGAGCTATGATGTGCGTTATAGCGTGCAGGCTTATCGTGTGGATGCCAGCGGCAACACTGCTACCTCGCCCGACACTGTGATTACCGAGACCAAATCGGACATAACCGACCTTAACCATTCGATGGTGTTGCGCCTCAAGCCGGGGACCTACAAGTTCCTTGTGTGGACCGACTATGTGGCACACAACTCAATGGCCGACCTCTATTACCGCGTGGCCAACTTCAAGGAAGTGGTCTATACGAGCGCTGAAGATTATGTGGGCAATAACGACTATCGTGACGCATTCCGCGGTGAGAAGGACGCTGCGGTCACCTATGTGGCCAACGGCGACGGATCAACACCGTCGGCAACGGTGATCATGGAGCGCCCGTTGGCCAAATACAAATTCATAAGCACCGACCTCGAGGAATTCCTCGCAATGGTGGTCAGACGCCGTGCGGGACAGCCGTCTGCGCCCCTCAGCCGTCAGGAGCTTATCGATGCAATCAAGAAAATCAACCTGGCCGACTTCCGCGTGGAGTTCCGCTACACCGGATTTATGCCATGCTCATTCAACGTGTGGTCTAATATGCCTAACGACTCGTGGACGGGAATCACGTTCAGTAGCCGCCTGACATCGATTTCTGAGTCGGAGTCGCTCATGGGCTTCGATTATGTGCTTGTCAACGGCAAGGAGTCGAGTGTGTCGGTAGCAGTATACGTCTACGATGTCAACGGCGATTTGCTTTCTAACTCGCAGTCAATCGACGTGCCCCTGAAGCGCAACAAGCTTACTATAGTGCGGGGCCGCTTCCTCACCTCGCGGGCTTCTGGTGGTGTGGGTATTGTCACCAAGTTTGACGGTGAGTATGACTATCAGGTCAATTAGCGGGATTCCATAAACCCTACATGAAAAAATAGAGCGGGGGCGAAGCTGGCCATAGGGTCGGTTTCGCCCCCTCGCTCACAGGAGGGCTTAATGTCACTGTGTCCAGACGAGGCACAGATATGCCAAGTGTGCCGTAATAAAGGTGGATAATTGTGGCAAAATCAAACAAAATTCAGTAATTTTACATCATTAATGATAGTCACACCGATAAAAACGATATAGTTATGTTTAGCAAAGAAACCTACGTGGGCCGCCGCGCCGAGCTGAAGAAGCTCGTTAAGAGCGGCGTGATTGTGTTGTTTGGCAACAACGAGTCTCCGTGCAACTATCCCAGCAACTCATACTATCCATTCCGCCAGGATTCCACGTTTCGCTATTACTTCGGCCTTGAGCGAGACGGACTGGTAGGAGTAATCGACATCGACAACGACACCGAGACTCTGCTTGGCGACGACATATCGATTGACGACATCGTGTGGTATGGCGCTGTCGATAGCGTGGCTCAGATGGCGGCTCAGAGCGGAGTGGCTCACAGCGCCCCCTTATCGACTCTTGCGGAAATCGTGCAAAGGGCCAAGAACAACCGCCGCATCCATTTTCTGCCGCCTTACCGCTACGACAATAAGATTCAGATCTATGACTTGCTTGGCATCCATCCCAGACAGCAAACCACACTTGCTTCGATGGACCTTATCATGGCTGTGGTGAAGATGCGATCGGTGAAGGAACCTCAAGAGATTGAGGAACTCGAGCGCGCGGCGGTGATCGGCTACAAGATGCACACCACGGCAATGCGTTTAACCAAACCGGGTGTGACCGAGAAGTTTGTGGGAGGCCAAGTCGATGGTGTGGCACACTCGTTCGGCTCACAGGTGAGTTTTGCCACAATATACTCACAACACGGCGAAATCATGCACGGCAATCCGTCGCTAGCCACACTTGAGGCCGGACGCCTCGCCTTGTGCGATGCCGGAGCCGAGACCGTGAGCGGATATTGCAGCGACAACACGCGCACTTATCCCGTGAGTGGCCGTTTCACACAACGCCAACTCGACATCTACAGCATAGTCGAGGCTTGCCACGACTATGTGCTCGATGTGGCAAAGCCCGGCGTCAAGTGGTATGATGTGCACATGGCTGTGTGCCGGCTGATGACCGACCGCCTCAAGGAACTGGGTCTGATGAAGGGTGACACCGAAGAGGCTGTGCGCGCGGGAGCCCACGCCATGTTCCTGCCTCATGGGTTAGGGCACATGATGGGTATGGACGTGCATGACATGGAGGGTCTGGGCCAGCGGTATGTGGGCTTCGACGACGAGATTCAGCCCTCGACCCAGTTCGGAACCAACTGCCTGCGTCTGGGTCGACGATTGCAGGAAGGCTTTGTGGTTACCGACGAGCCTGGTATATACTTCATCCCTGCTCTCATCGACGATTGGCGCAAGAGCGGTCACTGCAAGGATTTTATCAACTTCGACCTGCTTGAGACCTATAAGGATTTCGGAGGCATACGCATTGAGGACGACGTGCTCATCACTGCCGACGGGTGCCGTTTCATTGGCAAGGATCGCATTCCTTATCATCCGGCCGATGTGGAAGACTTCATGCGCGGCAACTGATTTCCCCGTCTTGCGGATTCCATCGGTATTGTCATGTTGCTTTACGGGATATCTCGTGTAAAACTTTGTTCGAAAAAAACGGTGGAAATGGTTTGCAAATGAAAAAAAATGCTTACCTTTGCAACCGCAAACAAATCC
>CAVIEK010000151.1:0-4660 GCA_963641805.1 Bacteroides fragilis | reverse complement strand
GAGTCTACATACATTGAACTTGCCCCGACTGAAATCTCTTTGTCACAGGACCCGACATCGGGCGGTGGCCCAGAAAACAGTATCTCAGTGTCGCAAAGTTTCGACATGCCTAGCGTGTATAAAGCCCGCAAGCAACAACTGAAGACCGAGACACAAGTTGAACGGCAACGGCTGAGGGTGATGGGCAACGATCTGGCATTGCAAGTGTCAATAGCTTACTTCTCTGCCCTCAAAAAACGCGACTTGTGCAATATAATAAGAACACAAGACAGCATCTATTCCAATTGTATGAGAATTGCTGAGACAAAGCATCGCAACGGTGAGACCGGAATGCTTGAGAAGATGAACGTAGAAAAGACGCTAAAGGAAAACGCACTTGCTCTAATGAATGCCCAAAAAGACTATGACCAAGCATTGGCATCGCTACAGTCGCTAATCAACACTGCCAGGTCAATATTGCCTGGTGAGAATAGTCTGGTCACGCTCGATGGCGGAAGCACGACAACTCACTTTAATCCAGAAGCAACCGCAGCCGACCGTCTTTTGGCTATTGAGACTAATGCTTGCGAAAAAGCCGTTGGCTATGCAAAAAAAGGATACTTACCATCTGTCTCACTGGCTGTTAAATGTCAAGCATTAATAAAAGGCTTTAATCCTTATAATGTAGAACGCTCACGTTTTAAGGATGGCAACTTTATGGGATTTGAAGTTGGGGTCAGTGTGCCACTTTCGTTCGGTTCAATACGTGGCAAGATAAAGGCGGCACAACGCGATGCTGAATTGTCTGCGGTCAACAGGGAACGCCAAAAGGCTGAGATGGAATCAGCGCATCGACAACTTATAAGCGATTTTGCAAAAGCCAAGCAAATTGTTGACTATTACAAATCGAGCGGAATGCCACAAGCCCGAGAAATTGAACGATTGTCGCAAGTTTTATATGCCAATGGTGAAATCGATTATTTGGAATTGGCTCAAAACTTAAAGGCTTCTAGCGATGTGAAAGTTGACTATCTCAACGCCATCGAGCAATACAATCAAGTGGTGATAAAATTAAACTATCTGACAGAATATAACACAAAAATATTAAAGTAGCACACATGAAAATAATTAAGATATTTGCGGCAGTGTTGACAATGGTCTCCCTGCTCATGTCATGCGTCAGCAATGACAATCAACAAAAACAAACCCCGTCAGAAGAAGGCCAGAATGAAATATTGCTTACAGAACAGCAAATGAAAGCTGTGGATATTGAACTCGGCCAAATCGAACAGAAAAATTTGGCTAAAATAATCAGAGCCTCGGGCAATATTGAGGCCGATCCTCAAAGTCGGGCTGACGTCACTTCACTAATAAGTGGCATGATTAAAAAAATATGTGTAAATGAGGGCGACGTGGTAAGGCAGGGACAAACCGTGGCTTGGATTGAAAACACAGAGATAATAGAGATGCAAAGAAACTATCTGACCGCATTAAGAGAATCTCAAGCTGCCCAGCAAGAGCTTAAACGTCAACAAAACCTCTCGTCACAAGGAGCAGGAGTCAACAAGACCCTTCAGCAGGCGCAAAATGCGCTAAGCATTGCTCAGGCCTCCGTTACAGGACTGGCATGCCAGTTGAGGCAGTTGTCCATAAGCCCGTCAAACGTGGCCAACGGAAACTTCTCGACACGTATTCCGCTAAAAGCCCCCATAAATGGTACAGTGGGTAAAATACCGGTAAGTATAGGCAGCTACGTTGATGTGTCAACCGTGCTCATGAACATCATAAACGATGACCGAGTTCACTGTGATGTAATGGTTTATGAGAAAGACATAGACTGCGTGAAAAAAGGACAGGAAGTGGATATTACTTTGACCAACAGACCAGATGTGCATATCAGCGGACGTGTAGAAGCCTCCAACTCATCGTTTGTGAATGATGCAAAAGCCATTAAGGTGCATGTTGCAATCAAGCCAAGCGCTGGAGCGAAGCTGTTGCCCGGGGCATCGGTGAATGCACTGATCAATCTCAACTCGCAAAAAGTGGATGCACTGCCCGACGATGCCATAGTTGATGTTGGCGGCAAGAAGTATATATTTGTGCAATCGGGAATAAAAGCCGACAACAAGACCCATTCGTTCAGTCAAGTTGAAGTGGGGACAGGCACAAGTGAATTGGGCTACACTCACATCATGCCGGTTTCACTTATCCCCAAGGGTGCTGTTGTGGTCAAGAAAAACGCTTTCTACATACAGTCGATGATAGAAGGAGGCGAGGATGAAGATTAATCAAACCGTATCAGTAACGTGTTAATCGAGTGGGAGGTAAATGCTAATCATAAAAGGCATTTGTCTCCTACTTTTACATTACTGTCCCCCCACACACCACCGTACGTGCCGTTCGGCATACGGCGATTTCGTCCATTCTCATCTTACTATGTGTGGCTGGCCACACAAGATGCGGCGTCAATAGATGCAAGGCATACATAGGAAGCAATACATGTAAGGTTTATTGACACATAGCTGAAAAGCCCAATACGGCACTGGGCTATCTCCAACGAGAACCAGCACAAGACCGGGGAGCTGCTTTGATATTCCAAAGGCGTCCCCAAACAGGAACCGCCAGACACCGAACGGCACGTGTGGCGATAAGAGAAGTAGGTAGACGAAAGTATGAAAAAAACACTTCGTTTACCTACTTACTCAATTTAATCTTATGAACGGTACTCAATTAATGGAGTCAACCTGAAGCACAAGTTTTATGGCCTTTTTTATTTCGGATTTTGGCATCAGTCCCAATGATGCCTGAGGCTGACCTTTGGCAGGAATAAACAATACCATTGGGACCGAATGAATGCCGTAGGCTCGTGCTAGTTCCCTGTTTTTATCGACATCCACACTATAGAAGTCAACCTTGCCCTTGTATTCCAAGGCAAGCTCTTTCAGAATTGGAGCCAAGCGCTTACATGGTCCGCACCAAGTGGCGTTAAAGTCAACAATGGCCGGCCGTGGCCCCTTGAAGTTCCACACGTTTGAAGTGTAGTCGCTGACCATCGAAGCAAAGTCTTTTTGCGATACTTCAACCACATTGCCATTTGTGTCAGCAAAACTGGGGAAAGCTACAAAGAGCGACACCATGAAAATATATAATTCTTTAAGTCTCATGTCCGTTTATGTTTCTTGTTGGCGATAATCAAGCTTGGTGTTGTTTGCGCAGCAAGTCATTGACAGTCTTTACCGGATTGAAGGTCTCAATAGGCACTTCAACAAATGCTGTGTTCCAGTCGCTCATCGAGCCGTTCCACAGTCCAGGCAGTTCAAGAGCCTTAATCTCAACACCGTTTATCGATTTCTCTGAAATTAATCCCGTGCTATAATCAACAAAGTTCTTTAGCTCAAACTTTTGACCCCTATAGTCTTTAAGATAGCATACCAAGTCCACAGGATTGAAATGTGTCCCACTACGCATAAGCGCAATTGCTTCTGAATTGCCGGTATCGATTTGTGCCGACTCCAGAATCTGCGGTGAGTATGAGCCATCGGCATTATAAGCAAGATACGGACCGCCTCCGGGCTCGCCTTCGTTTTTCACAACGCCACACACGCGAATAGGGCGGTTGAGCTTCTTTATCAGGTAAGCTTTCAAGTCGGTGTCATTCATCTGCCTGGCCTCATCGCTTACAGTTGATAGGCGTGACTCAAGAAAGCCAAGCATCTGCTTCAGCTCAGCCGACTTCACCTCACCCTCTAGTTTGGTGAGGTATCGTGCGATATTGCGCTGCAACCACACTAAATAACCGGCTATTACTTTCTTGTATTTTACAGTGGGATTTCTGTATTTAAGAGGAACCACGTTGTCAATGTTTTTGATGAATACCACGTCGGCATCCAAGTCTCCCAAGTTTTCTATTAGGGCACCATGTCCGGCAGGACGGAAAAACAGTTTCCCGTCTTCGGTGCGATACGGCTCATTGTTGACTGTTACGGCTATGGTGTCGGTTGACGCCTTTTGTTCCGATAGTGTGACATTGTACTTAACGCCCCAAATTTTCTCCAATACGGGGACTTTCTCCTTCAATATCTTCACAAATTCGGGGCGATGCTCTGGTGAAACCGTGAAGTGGATGTTTACCGTTCCATCATTTTCGGCCGCATACTGAGCTCCCTCTTCAAGATGCTCCTCAACAGGAGTGTGTACCGCATAGCCTGCGGCCCGGTGGAATTTTATCAACCCTTTCGGCAGAAACCCATAGTTGAGTCCGTTGGGCTCAAGCATAGCCTTTGCCACATCCACATATCGTCCGTCGGCCAGCAGAGAACGAACCTTGGCGTTATATAATTTCTGGCATGCATTGTCGAGCAATCCATAGAAGGCAAATTTGTCGATTCCGTCGAAATACTCTTTTTCAAAATCTGTTTCAGGAAGAGCCTTGCCGGAATTCATGAAGGCAAATATGTTTTTGAACATTCTGCTGGCAGCACCTGAAGCCGGTACAAATTTCTCTATTTTGGGTGAGGCACTACGGTATTGATTCCAAAGAGCCACATTTTTAGCGACTTCGGTATCGTTAAAGCGACTGATACCAGAACCAACCGATGCTACCGAATGAATTTTCAAGTAAGGGAAACCGCTCTTGAAGCGAGACACTTGACGGTTCACATCATCTTCGGTTATTCCCCTC
>CAVIEK010000150.1:0-4813 GCA_963641805.1 Bacteroides fragilis | reverse complement strand
AATTTTGGCTGTGTCATCCTCGATTGTGGCAATGTGAAAATAGGCGACCAAGTGCTTATCGGGCCGAATGTGGGCATTTACGACGCCAACCACGCCATTGATGCCGCGGAGCGCATGGAGGGCGCCCTGATTCCCGGCAACGTGATCATCGGCAACCGTGTTTGGGTTGGCGGAGGCTCGATAATCCTTCCCGATGTCACTATCGGCGACGACACGGTAATCGGAGCCGGAAGCATTGTCACTCATGACATCCCTTCGGGAGTGGTGGCTGTAGGTAACCCGTGCCGGGTGCTGAGAGTGATCTCTGATAGGGACAAGACGGGCTATAAACGTGAATTTTGAGACAATCTTGGGGCTATGATACAACAAACCACCTTCTGCCTGACCGCCAAACGGCGCGGTTGCCATCTTATCACACGTGAGGTGCTGCAGCACTTGCCGTCGCCTTTGCCAATGACAGGATTGCTCAACCTGTTTGTGCAGCACACGTCGTGTGCGCTCTCAATCAATGAGAATGCTGACCCTGACGTGCGCAGCGATATGGAAAAGATTCTCGACCGCCTTGTGAAGGAGAATGAGCCGTACTATGACCACACTTTGGAAGGTCTTGATGATATGCCAGCCCATGCCAAGTGTTCGCTCTTCGGAGTGAGTCTGACCATACCCATTACTGACGGACGACTCAACCTCGGCACATGGCAGGGTATCTACCTCTGTGAGTTTCGCAACTATGGCGGTGACAGAAAAATTGTAGCAACAATTTACGGATAACAATATGGAAGAAACAAGAATAGACGTGACAAAACAGACCAAAGAAGAACTGGCACTTGCGGCGCATTATGCCAAACTAGTGCATCGGTTCAATCTGGCCGAACCGTTCTCCGAGGAGTGGTGGAGTCTGCAACAGGAGATATTCAAGGGTAAGATTGGCGAAGGCTCGCGTGTGATGTCACCTCTGACAGTTGTGCGCCCCAACCAAGTGACTATCGGCAAGAACGTAATCGTCATGAACGGTTGCCTTATGATGTCAGCCGGAACAATCACCATTGACGACAACGCCCAGATTGCTGCCAACGTGCGGCTCATCAGCAACAATCACGACCCTTATGAGCGCAATGTGATAACCTGCAAGCCAGTGCATATCTGCAAAGGCGCATGGGTGGGAGCAGGAAGCACAGTCCTGCCGGGAGTTGCAATCGGCAAGCATGCCATTGTCGGTGCCGCATCCGTCGTGACCAAGGATGTGCCCGACTATGCCGTAGCCGTTGGCAATCCAGCCAAAGTAATCAAGTATCTCGACAAGGAGAAATTTACGGAATGACACGCTTATGAACATTGAAGAAGTAAGATCATACTGCCTGACGCTGCCTGGCGCAACGGAAGACATGCCATACGGCCCCGACTGGGTGGTGTTTCGGATAGAAGGGAAAATATTCCTTCACATTTCCCTTGAGCGCCGGCTCATCGCCATCAAGCTGCTGCCTGAGCGAGGTATGGAGCTGCGTGACAAATACGATGCAGTCACGCCAGCCTGGCATATGAACAAAAAGCACTGGAACGACATCGTCATTGAGAACACTTTCCCCGACCGTCTCATCCATAGGTGGATAAGAGAGTCCTATGAGCTGGTGTTGAGTAAGTTGCCGAAAATACTGAAAGAGAAATACATATGAACGACAGAATCACGATAACGGTAGTTGCTTGTATAATGGTTACTTTGTCATTATCGTCTTGCTATTCAGCGATGCCTATTCGCGACACGCAAACGGGAACTGAAAGCACAGGCAACGGCAAAATCGTAATTGTCTACTACGATGCCACCATCGGAACAGATGCAATCGAAGAATTCGTCAAGAATAGTGGCATCGAGGTGCTTTACCGGTATGACAACATCAAGGGATATGCGATGAGGTTGAAAAGCGACAAGCAACGCAAGGCTTTGGAAAGGACAAAAGGCGTCCTGTCGGTGCAGGACGACCAAGTGATGCAATTACAAGGGAAATATTCAAGATAAAGCGCATCGGTGGGAGCGCCGATAAGCTGACATTCGCCGATGGCAATCAGTAAAATAGTTTCATGAGCAATACGAATAGAAACATGGCAAAATTATTGTTCCCTGATGAGGAATTGCCTAAAGAGCAATCAGCGGAGGAAGAAGTGAAATACGATTTGACTGGCCTGTTCGATAGGCTCGCCAAGTCCAACTTCCGCAGCCGTTTCCATCTGTCACAGCCTGACCGGGAATACATATCTGCCAAAGGCATCGATACCATACGTCGGCACGCCAGGGATTTTGTGTCGAAGCGTCTCGCTCCTGCCGTGATACCAAACGACGGGAAGCAAACTCCAATGCGCGGGCACCCCATATTCATTGCCCAGCACGCCACAGGGTGTTGCTGTCGGGGCTGTCTGTCGAAATGGCACAATATCCCTGTTGGCCGTGAGCTGACTGCATGTGAACGGGGCTATGTAGTCGGCGTACTGATGGCATGGATAATGAAACAGTTAGAGGAATGAAGGCCGCAATACTCTGTTATCTTCTCACAATAAATGTTGTGACATTCTTCGTCTTCGGCATCGACAAGCAAAAGGCGAAGCATGCCAAGTGGCGCATCTCCGAGGCGACGTTGCTCCTGTTAGCAGCCGCAGGCGGAAGCGTGGGCGCATGGAGTGGCATGAAAGTTTGGCACCACAAGACGATGCACAAGAAGTTCAAGTATGGTGTGCCTCTGATATGTGTCATGCAACTGGTCCTTGCCGCATGGATAATCAATAAAATGGCGCAGACTCCGCTACCTATATGAATATGATGGCCTGTTAGGCAATACTAACAAGTCTTGTCCCCAAATTTCTGGTGACTGCGGGTACTGGATCGGTCAAGGGGTGTGAGTGTGCGAAAACGAAGCAGACTTCCACGTCCGCATTGCGGGTGCGTGGAAGTCTGCATGATTGGTTGACGAGTGCCACCGCAAATCGGAAGCATTCAGCGGAAATTCGGTTATTTTGCGAGAGCCTGAGCCACATCGACGGCTACGGCCACTGTGCAGCCCACCATGGGGTTGTTGCCGATGCCGAGGAAGCCCATCATCTCAACGTGGGCAGGTACCGACGAAGATCCGGCAAACTGGGCGTCGCTGTGCATGCGGCCCAAAGTGTCGGTCATACCGTAAGAGGCAGGACCGGCAGCCATGTTGTCGGGGTGCAGTGTGCGGCCCGTGCCACCACCGGAAGCCACACTGAAGTAAGGCTTGCCGGCAAGCACGCGCTCTTTCTTGTAAGTGCCTGCAACGGGGTGCTGGAAGCGTGTGGGGTTGGTCGAGTTGCCTGTAATCGACACGTCAACGCCTTCGTGCCACATGATGGCCACGCCTTCGCGCACGTCATCGGCACCATAGCAGTTCACCTTGGCACGCTCGCCATTGCTGTAGGGGGTCTTGTTGACCACCTTGAGCTCACCGGTGAAATAGTCAAACTCGGTCTGCACATAAGTGAAGCCGTTGATGCGGCTGATGATTTTGGCTGCGTCTTTGCCGAGGCCGTTAAGGATTACGCGGAGAGGCTCCTTGCGCACCTTGTTGGCAGCTCCGGCAATCTTGATTGCACCCTCGGCTGCGGCAAACGACTCGTGGCCTGCGAGGAAGGCGAAGCACTTGGTCTCGTCGCGGAGCAGACGTGCGGCCAGGTTGCCATGGCCGAGACCCACCTTGCGGTCGTCGGCTACTGAGCCGGGGATGCAGAACGACTGCAGACCCAGACCGATAGCCTCGGCAGCGTCGGCAGCGTTGGCGCAACCTTTCTTCAGGGCGATGGCGGCGCCCACTACATAGGCCCATTTGGCGTTCTCAAAGCAGATGCCTTGAGTCTCCTCACAAGTCTTGTAAGGATCGATACCATACTTGTCGCAAATTTCGTTGGCTTCCTCAATGCTATTGATGCCCACGGCTTTCAGTGCAGCGAGCACTTGGTCGATGCGACGGTCTTGAGATTCAAAATTTACTTTTCTTATCATGATGTTATCCTCCTTACATTATTCTTTACGTGGGTCGATATATTTAGCGGCTTCTTCGAAACGGCCGTAGTGGCCCTTTGCAAGAGCGAGAGCCTCTTCGGGGGTCTTGCCTTTCTTCATGGCATCGGTAAACTTGCCAAGGCTGAGGAACTCATAGCCAATCACTTCGTTGTTCTCGTCGAGGGCCATGCGGGTGCAATAGCCTTCGGTCATCTCCAGGTAGCGTACGCCCTTGGCACGAGTGCCGAACATGGTACCCACCTGGCTGCGCAGACCCTTGCCGAGGTCTTCGAGTGATGCGCCCACCACAAGGCCGCCTTCGCTGAAGGCCGACTGGGTGCGGCCATATACGATTTGCAGGAAGAGCTCGCGCATGGCGGTGTTGATGGCATCGCACACGAGGTCGGTGTTGAGAGCCTCAAGCACAGTCTTGCCAGGCAGAATTTCAGCAGCCATAGCGGCCGAGTGAGTCATACCAGAGCAACCGATTGTCTCGATAAGGCACTCTTCAATAACGCCGTCCTTTACGTTGAGCGACAGTTTGCAAGCGCCCTGTTGAGGTGCGCACCAGCCAATGCCGTGAGTGAAGCCCGAAATGTCTTTGATTTCTTTTGATCTAACCCATTTTCCCTCTTCTGGGATAGGAGCTGAAGGGTGGTTGGCACCCTTTGCTACGCAGCACATGTTCTGTACTTCTTGTGAATAAACCATAATAGTTTGTTTTAAAATAGTACTTATTTTAATAGTAAGTTTTTTCTGTGTCTATCAGTCGACGCGGGCGGTCTGTGTGAAACGCCCGGAATT
>CAVIEK010000149.1:0-4821 GCA_963641805.1 Bacteroides fragilis | reverse complement strand
ATAGAACGATTGGCTGAAAGTCTTGGCAACGATGTGTACCTGTACTTCTATGGTGTGAGTGTACCACAACAAAAGGATAACGAGGAAAGCGAGAATAAGAACAACTTCAGTATTCCTTTTTACGACAAGAATTTCGCCTGCGGACAATCGGGCGGCTTCGACTCGGTTTTGGAACAAGGCGAGCCTGACGGCACAGTGAGCATCCCCGGTCTGCCACAAACGGCGGCAACCTTTGTTGTTCGTGCCTATGGCCGCTCCATGATTAACAGAAACAACCCCGCACACTCTATCCCCGAGGGCGCAATGGTTATCCTGAGGAAGAACGTGACTGGCAACTTCCAGTGGGGCGAGGTCTATGCCCTCGCGACTCCCGACGGCTGCATCATAAAGAAAATACTGCCCTCGGCACAAAAGAATTGCGTCCGCTGCGTGTCGTACAACACGGAAGAGTCATATGAGCCTTTCGATGTCAACCTCGAGGACGTCTACGACTCGGCGGTGGTGGTCGGCGTTCTCAACTATTGCCGCTGGTGACGGTTTTGCCGCCAATGTGATACCAAAATTTTTACAACTCCGATAATAAATTAAATATCAACCATTTACCAAGTGTAACAAATTATGAACATCAAAAAACGTATTTTTGCATCGTTGGTTTTGACCGGATGCGTTGCGGTGTCGGCTATGGCGCGGCAGCAGATGACGGTCTACTTCAACAACGGCAATGCGGAATCCTCGTTTGCGGTGTCGGATGTCGCCTCTTTGCACTTCAGCGATGGCAATCTGCTGGTAAAGCAGAGTTCCGAAGGCAAGCAGAGCGCAATATCGCTCGCCGAGATTCTGTCAATAAAGTTTGCCGACCGCAATCCAAGTGAGGTGAAAACCGTGGCCGGCGATGATCTGGCTGCCGTGAAGGTGGCTGCGACATCTGACGAGCTGCGTCTGCTGGGCTACGACACAGCCAACCCGCTGCCCGCCTCTCTCTATGGCGTCGGCGGCACAATGTATTACTCGACACCGGCTCTCACCGCCACCAGCATCAGTATCTCATCATTGCCCAAAGGCATCTACATTCTCAAGTTAGGAAACAAATCATTTAAAATCAGTAAGTAATGAAGAAAACTATCCTTACCCTCATACTCTCAGTGGTTTGCTCGGCAACTATGCTTGCACAAAGCGAGCCCACAAAAATGGTGATCGTGCAAAAAGACGGCTCAACGGCCACCTATCAGCTTGCCGACATCGACAGCATCTACTTCAATGCCGATGCTGCGGCAACCAAAGTGTATAAAATCGACATTCCCACCGACTTCTCGACCGGCAGGGTGCAGAAAGTGATGGCCGGCGATAAGCAGGTGGCCGAGGTGTGCAGTGAATACGTGCGCAGCTGGTCGGGCAGCGCCAATGTGGTCGACGAGGTGCTCACCGTGGTCTATCCCATGGGTGCCGACGGCAAGGCCGACCTCTCGAAGGGTCTCGCCTCTAACGGCGCAAGCATCGTGTGGGACGTGAAGGGCGACTCTGTGGCTTCTTACACTGCCGGTGCCGCCAATCTCACTTCGGTATACCTCACTGCCGACAGCACGTTTGTTACTTCTCTGCCCGACGGGGCCGAGGAAGTGGCAACAACTCTCACTCCCTACGTGATTAACGATGCGCGCAGCAAGACCGACACCCAGACTTACAAGGTGGTGAAAATCGCCGCACAATACTGGATGGCAAGTAACCTGAAGGCCGTGACCCTGCGCAACGGAACTGCCATAACCCTCTACAAATCCACTCAAGCCGACGCGTGGTCTAATTGTGAGTCTCCTGCTTACCACATCTATGGCGACGACACAGAGTATAGCTGGGCCGACTATGGCGCAATGTACAACGGCTATGCAGTGGTGAGCGAAGGCGGTCTTGCCCCTGAAGGATGGGAAGTGTCGACCATCGACCAATGGCAGGCACTCAAGACTTATCTGAAAACCAGCCAATCTAAAAAGATCAAGACTACCGATACCTGGGCAACTGTGGGCAACAACCTGACAGGCCTCGGCATCGCTCCCGGCGGTTACTTCAGCCGCGCTACCGGTGACGACATGGAGGGCTCAAGGGTATATTATTGGACTCCCGACAAGACTACTTCGCTCGGTTCCGACGCTCTTAAACTCGCCTATATCGTAAACGGCATTACCCTCTCATCGACACATGCCTATTACTTTGGCCATTATGTGCGTTGCGTGCGCAAATAAAATGGCGTAACGCAGCATAAACATATCAAGGCTGACCCTGCCAAGCATCAAGCTCTGCGGGGTCAGTCTCATTTTTGCCCCTCACAGTGAGGACGATGTCAGCCGCTTCCCGACGTGAAACCGTAGTGCATTCATCGAAAAAAAGCCGTGTTGTGAAAAATTAATCTTAAGGTCTGAAAAGTTTTTTGCGAAAACAAACCGCCGATACAGAATATTTCATTAATTTTATGCCCAGTTAGCAGTGATATATTGAATCAGCTTCCATTCACGGTGCATGTGTGCCGTGAGTCGATAAGCAAACCACAAATGAATCAACGGTTTCCCCGTAAAATTATTATCACATTTCAACTGCGCGACTTGTTGGGTAGGGCTATAACTCTAAAACAATAAAAGCAATATGAAGAAACTTATTCTATCACTTGCCGTCATGTGCCTGTCGTTGGGACTGATGGCACAAAACGGTCCGCAGGCCACCACGGCCCAGGGTGTTCTTGAGGGTGTCGACCTCTCGGGTATCAAAGTGTTCAAAGGAGTGCCTTTCGCCGCACCGCCGGTGGGCGACTTACGCTGGAAGGCTCCACAACCCGCCCAAAAGTGGGATGGGGTGCGCAAAGCCACCGATTTCGGCCCCAACCCCATGCAGGAACGTCTGTTTGGCGATATGAACTTTGGCACAAGTGTCAATAGCGAGGACTGCCTCTACCTTAATATATGGACTCCGTCGAAGACAATGGACGAGAAACTTCCCGTGCTCATCTATTTCAATGGAGGCGGTCTGATGTGCGGCAGCGGCAGCGAGCCGCGTTATGCCGGCGACGCTATGGCGCGTAAGGGTATCATCTCGGTCACTGCCAACTACCGTGAAGGCATATTCGGATTCTTTGCCTATCCTGAGTTGTCGAAAGAAACAAGCTACAAGGGGTCGGGCAATTACGGATATATGGACCAGGTGGCTGCCATCAAGTGGGTGAAAGACAATATCGCAGCCTTTGGCGGCGACCCCGACCGCATCACCATCGTTGGCGAGTCGGCTGGTTCGATGTCGGTGAGTGCCTTGATGGCTTCTCCGCTGTGCCAGGGACTCTTTGCCCAAGCCATGGGCTCAAGTGGCTCGGTGATGGGCTTCAAGAAACTCCCCACCCTTAAGGAGGCTGAGCAGCAGGGTTTAGCCCTTGCCAAGAAAATCGGGTGCAAGAATCTGAAGGAACTTCGCGCCCTCCCGGCCGATGAGCTGTTGACGCTTGCTGCCGTGAAATCGGTGCCCACCTACAACATCGACGGCTATTTCCTCACCGAGCAGCCTGTGGAAACCTTCGCAAAAGGCAACCAGACCAAGGTGCCGTTGCTCATTGGCGGCAACAACCAGGAAATGGCTCCCGCAAGTCTGCTTGCGGGCAAGCAGCCCACTGTGGCGAATTATAAGGAGGCTGCCAGGACCCTCTTCGGCGACAAAACTGACGAGGCTTTCATTCTCTATGGCATCAATACCGATGCCGACGTGCTCGGCCAGCCCGGTACCAACCTCGCTTCCGACAAGTTTCTTGATTATTCCACCTGGAAGTGGGGCAACATGCACAAGCTCACGAGCCGACAACCCGTGTATCGCTATCGCTATTGCCATCCGCGCCCTGCGATGGCTGTCAAGGGTAAGGTGGCCGGTCTTGCCGGTGGCGTGCAGGATGCCCAAGAAGGCACACCGGTGCCGCCGCGTGACAAGGGCGCTGTGCACTCGGCCGACATCGAGTATGCAATGGCCACACTTCCCACCAACCGTGTGTTTGACTGGCAGCCCGAAGACTATATGATCAGCGACATTTTCAGTCAGTATTATGTCAACTTTGTGAAGACCGGCAATCCCAATGGCTTGGGTCTCGTGGAGTGGCCGTCGACCAATGGCAAGGCCGTGGCTCCCGTGCTTCAACTCGATGTGAACACCACTGTCAAAGCCGATGCCCAAATGGAAAAAAGATATGAGTTTATCGATAAGTTGTTTTGGAAATAACGACTGGCAAACTGCATTGTAAACCGTAAAAATCACATAAGCAAATCAACGGGGCTGTGCCGCATCACTGGCATAGCCCCGTTGTAATTAAATGTGTGTCACTGCTTCACTGTCTCAGCGAGTGTGTCACGGCATCTGACGCAACGCTGCGGTCTAGCGGTGCTACAACTGCCTGTCGCCGCATCGTTATTGCCCTGACCGGCTCGTCGGTTTGTGGGTGCGCCAGTTATAGGTGAGGGAAGCCACGGCGCTGTGTCTTTCCTCGGTGTCGGGCTGTGAATAGTTGCGGGTGGCTTTTATGAACTGCCGCAGCACATCGCATCTCAGCGTCGTCTTGTTGAGATTGTTCGGGTTCTCTGATGTGAATTTCAGCAGGTTGGCAAGCGCCCTGTATCGGTAGCTGTGTGGCTTGAGCACAAGTCTTTCATCGCCGGTTTGGTAGTCATATTTTATGTCACTCCAGTTGTCGATGGGGATGAACGCCAGGGCATAGTAGGCATCGCATTGCATTTTCTTGCTGTTGCTCAGCTTGTAGAGTCCAACAGCAAGTGCAAAATTAGGTAAAATGTTGGAAAAAGCGTTTGA
>CAVIEK010000148.1:2719-4870 GCA_963641805.1 Bacteroides fragilis | reverse complement strand
GTATTAGTGATTGCTGTAATTATTGTTTGTTTTAATGTTTGCAGTAAAGCATTTGAGGCGCGACATGATTGTTGCGCTCCAATGCCACCTCGCTTTGCTGAATTTATGTGTAAAGGATTTAAAACTGTTATCTATGTCGATTTTTCAGAGAAGAGTGGACTAAACCGAATGTTTGTTGAAGACCTCATTTCTGCTCAATCCTTTCTCGCTTGCCCAGTTCTGCAAGGAAAGGGTAGTGGGTTTAGTAACAAAATAGGTAGTAAATGCTCTTCTCTTGGGTTATATAAACTCACAAAAGTCGACCGTATGGCAAATGGTTATCCGTGCATTAGATTGGACGGCCTGGAAGAGACTAACAGCAATGCAAAGGTTCGCGGCATAGTTATTCATCCGTCACTAATGGTAATGCCCTTTGAAATACCTCTTTTTGAATATCCAAGAACATCTTCAAGCGAAGGGTGTTTCTCTGTTAATTATTTTGACTTCAAGCAAATAGTTAAAATATTCAACGAAAGAAAAGAAGTTTATCTGTATGCTTACAAGTAATCCCTGTAAAGGAATAATGAGAGGGACTTGGTGTTTCGTGATTCTTTACGTGCGTTTGTTTGTAAGTTCTATTGACTTGTTTTTGGGAAAAAGGTTGGATGTGTTTCCATGTTTGGCCAAAAGTGCTTAATTTTGAACCGTATCAAATAAACATCACACCCATGGCGCACCGCACATCATTATTTAAGCTCGGACGGCAGATTGCCGTCACGGCGTTGCTTTGCTGCTTTGCGGCCTCTGGAGCGGCCTCTTCGCGCTACCACACACGGCTTGGTGGATTCGGCGCGTTGCGGCTGTCGCAGCAGTGTGCAGTGTCCGAAACCGACGGCCTCCTTGTAGTCGACAACTCGTCGGCGTCGGCCGTGTTGCTGCTCGACACTGTGCCTGTGCGGTCGGCCGATTATCGTTGCCAGGTGAGGCTGGCCAATGCCCACAATCGTCCAGGTAAGTCCTATAAGACCGCCACGGCAAGTTCGGTGCCTTCCACCATGTGCGGTATGGCCCTAAATGCCGCGGCCGATGGAAGCAGTTATGTGGCTGTGGAGCTGAGGTGGCGTAACACGGCACTGCACGACGACTTGACCGACACTCGCATGCTTGATGTGGGGGTAGTGGCTCGTTTTGCCGACACAACTTGCACCTTGGCCTCGACTACGCTGACCGCCGGAGTGGACTTGCACGACGGTTTCAACTGTCTTGAGGCAAGAATCAGCGGCAACACTCTCTTGCTGAGCATCGGTGCCAAGCGTCTTGAGAAGGTGCTGGAGTGCCAGTTGCCGCCTGCTAGAGGCGATGTGTATGCCGGATGTGTCGTCGGGCCTGCCTGTAAGGCACGTGTTGAGCGCGTGGTGGTGGCAGAGGCGAAAGGGCGTTTGCGTCCCGTTTATTCGGCACACACGGTAGAGTCGCTGAATGCCCTGTTTGCTGTCTCGCAAGACCCATTTGAGGGGTATTGGGAATACCTTGACCGTGAGACCGATGATGCCCATGTGCGTCTAGGCGGACGCTATGTGGTGGCTCTTGTGGCCGACGGTAGTGGCGGATACAATATTATATATATAAGCGGAGCACAAGTGAGGCGGACCGAGTGGCAAACTGGCATGGTGAAAGGCACAATGGCCAGGACAGTGTTCATCGACAATTATCGTGCCGTGTGGACCGATGCAACCTTTTGCCCGATCTCCGATGATGTCTTTGCCACATTTGAGTCAGGCTCGATACTCAGCATAAAGCTCCCTGTGCTTAAAAGCCAACTGCGGTTCTCCAAGATGCCGGCCAAAACACTGTGAGGCATTGGTTGGGGTGGGGTATGCGCCCTGAGCGTGCCACGAAACATCGAAAAACGTGATAATCGCACTTTTTTTCGTGAAAAACATGCCACAAGTTTTGCAGATTAGAAAATAATGCCTACCTTTGCATCGCATTTGAGAATTGTCCTGTGGTGTAATGGTAGCACATCGGATTCTGGTTCCGCTTGCGAGGGTTCGAGTCCTTCCAGGACAACAATTAAAAGTGACCCCAAAAAGGTCACTTTTAATTTTATAAAAACAACACAAATTTAAACTAGTTATTTCAAATGGCAACAAAAATCAGATTACAACGCGG
>CAVIEK010000148.1:0-2709 GCA_963641805.1 Bacteroides fragilis | reverse complement strand
GTTCTATCCTATTGTTATCGCCGATAGCAGGGCACCACGTGATGGTAAATTTATTGAAAGGATTGGTTCTTATGACCCGAACACTAATCCTGCTACAATAAGTTTAAATTTTGAGCGTGCTCTTTATTGGATCAATGTTGGTGCAATTCCCACCGACACAGTGCGCAACATTCTTTCACGCGAAGGCGTTATGCTCATGAAGCATCTTCAGGGCGGTGTTAAGAAGGGCGCTTTCAATGAAGAGGAAGCTCAGCGTCGTTTCGAGGCTTGGAAGGCTGAGAAGGCTGCCAAGCTCGAGGCAATCAAGAACAAGGAAGTAAGCGACAAGCAGGCCAACGCCAAGAAGCTCCTTGAGGAAGAGACCAAGAAGAACGAGGCTAAGGCCGAGGCCGTAGCTAAGAAGAAAGCCGAGATTGCAGCAGCCAAGGCTGAGGCCGAGGCTCAAGCTGCCAAAGAGGCCGCTGAAGCTGCTAAGGCCGAAGAGGCTCCCGCTGAGGAGACCGCTGCTGAGGCTCCTGCTGCCGAGTAAGCATAGTCTCATTCCACGAGCTGCGGGCATTAGCCGCTCCGCATAATCCATAAAAAAGTGCTGCCGACCCATTGGTCTGGCAGCACTTTTTTATGGTGTGTCGTAATATGGCTGCCACGTAACCATCCGAAACCGCCCTTGCCGTTTTCCTTAAGGCGCTACATCGCATTCCCCCGAAAAGGGCACTGCTCCATGAAAAGTCGCAGAAGCCGCAAATGTCCTTTACTTTTTTTGGAACGAATAATTTGAGAATTATTCTAAATACCATTATCTTTGTGCATACTGAGACAGAGAAGTCACGGCTATGCATGAAATGATGAGCAATAGCGCCATTGTAAAGCAGTTTACGGCATTCCTCGATGCTCGCCGACTGCGTAAGACCGACGAGAGGTATGCAATACTCAACAAGGTGGTTGAGGAAAACAAGCCTTTCTCGGTCGACTCTTTGTACACTTCTCTTATAGCGGGTGATTTCTATGTGAGCAAAGCCACCGTCTATAACACTGTAGGGCTGCTCGTGGAGGCCAAAATCGTTGGCCGCCTTATCACGCCTGTCGGCAATCAAGTGATGTATGAGCGCCTAAGCCAGATGCAGTGTTGCCATGTGGTGTGCACCGAGTGCGGCAAGGTGAAGCTGGTGAAGGATAACAACTTTACAGCCTATATGAATGCGCGCAAGTTCAATGCGTTCAACACCACCCACTATGCTCTCTACGTCTATGGCTTGTGTAACACATGCACCCGCAAACTCAAGCGGCAGGCCTCGGCATCGAAAAAAAAGTAAACGAGCAAAAAACAATAAAGTAATTTTTTTGATTTTATGAAAAAGGTAGACGTTTTATTAGGTTTACAATGGGGAGATGAAGGTAAAGGCAAGGTGGTCGACGTTCTCACACCTCGCTACGATATAGTCGCACGTTTCCAGGGCGGCCCGAATGCAGGTCACACCCTTGAGTTCGAGGGGCACCACTACGTGCTTCGCTCGATTCCGTCGGGCATATTTCAGCATAACCAAATCAACGTAATAGGCAATGGCGTGGTTCTCGACCCGATATTGTTCATGCAGGAGGCCCAAGAGCTCGAGAAGAGCGGAGTCGACATCAAGAAAATTCTCAAAATCTCGCGTAAGGCCCACTTGATATTACCCACTCACCGCCTGCTCGATGCAGCCAACGAGAAACTCAAGGGCAGCGGCAAGATCGGCACCACTGGCAAGGGCATTGGCCCGACTTATACCGATAAGGTGAGCCGCAATGGTCTGCGTATAGGCGACATCGACCACAACTTTAAGGAAAAATACGAGAATGCCAAGCGCACCCACTTCAATCTGCTCAAGGCTTTGGGTGAGAATCCCGATGTGTCCGAGCTCGAGATACAGTGGTTTGAAGGTATCGGTTACCTCAAGCAATTCGACCTCATCGATAGTGAGTTTTTCATCAACAAGCAGCTTGCCGAGGGCAAGAGCGTGCTTTGTGAGGGCGCACAGGGCAGTATGCTCGATGTGGATTTCGGCTCTTACCCGTTTGTCACATCATCCAACACGGTTTGTGCTGGGGCCTGCTCCGGCTTGGGTGTGGCGCCTCGCAACATAGGCGACGTGTATGGCATATTCAAGGCCTACTGCACCCGTGTGGGCAGCGGTCCATTCCCGACCGAGCTTTTCGATGCCACAGGCGACAAGATACGCGCCATCGGCCATGAGTATGGTGCGGTCACAGGGCGTGAGCGTCGCTGTGGCTGGATCGACCTTGTGGCTCTGCGCTACACGATAATGCTCAATGGCGTCACTCAGCTCATCATGATGAAGAGCGACGTGCTCGACGGCTTCGAGACCATAAAGGCATGTGACGCTTATGAGATCGACGGTAAGGTGACCCGTGATTTCCCATTCTCGATCGATGGCGACGTGAAGCCGGTCTACACCGAGCTCAAAGGTTGGAATGCCGACATGACCAAGATGACCAGCGAAGACGAATTCCCGCAGGAATTCAAGGATTATGTGAAATTCCTCGAGGAAAAGCTCGGCGTGCCCGTGACCATCGTATCGGTAGGCCCCGACCGCGAGCAGACCATCGTGCGCAAATAGCACCATGACTGGCCGCATCCGGCTTTCGCCATGCTCAGTAGACGCTAATCCATAACCAATGACATTATTATCAATATTTATAAACAACTATATT
>CAVIEK010000147.1:0-4889 GCA_963641805.1 Bacteroides fragilis | reverse complement strand
GTGTTATTCAACTATGAAGACATTCTTCACAATGACATTTCACCTTTGCACATGATAAGAATTTAGTAAAACACTTAAATATTTTATATATGAAGGAACTCAAATGCCCTAAATGCGGCAACGTGTTTAAAGTAGATGAAGCTGACTATGCTTCTATAGTTTCTCAGGTAAAGAACGCTGAGTTTGAAGCTGAGATAAAACGCCGTCTCGCTGAGATGAACGAGCGTATCATGGCCGAACAGCAATTGGTTACTGCAAAGAGCGAGCATAGTTTTCAGGAACAGCTTTCCAAGAAGGACATTCTTCTTGGGGAGAAAGATGCTGCCATTGAGCGAATGAAGACTGAAAGCGAGGGACAGATGGCACGTGTAAAAGGGGAAATGGAGGCGCAGATAGAGCGACTGAAGATGCAATTGCAAAACATCGAAAGACATAAGCAGAACGAGCTGACACTTGCCCTTGCCGAAAAAGACCAGACCATCGCACAGCTGAACTCAACCATTGCGCAGAGCAGCGACAAACTCCAGTTGGCTGTTATGGAGGAACGCAACAAGGCGCAACAGAGCGTGCAAGCGAAAGAGACTGAACTGACCCAGCTGCGTGCAGCCTTTGAGTTGGAGAAACGTGAGGCTCTGATTCATGAATCGGCTTTGGTGAAACGCCATGAGGATGAACTTCGCATGAAGCAGGAACAGGTGGACTACTACAAGGATCTGAAAACCCGCATGTCAACCAAGATGGTGGGCGAGACACTGGAGCAACATTGCAGCATAGAGTTTGAGCAATACATCCGCCCGATGATGCCTAATGCCTACTTTGACAAAGACAATGACGCTACCGACGGAACGAAAGGCGACTTTATCTTCCGAGACTCGGAAGACGGCACGGAGTATATATCCATCATGTTTGAGATGAAAAACGAGATGGACACTACGGCGACCAAGCACAAGAACGATGACTTCTTGAAAAAGCTCGACGAGGACAGACGCAAGAAAGGTTGTGAGTTTGCAGTGCTGGTAAGTCTGTTGGAAGCGGACAATGATTTGTATAACAACGGTATTGTCAACAAAAGCCATCTCTATCCCAAAATGTATGTCATCCGTCCACAGTTCTTTGTGCCTTTCATCAACTTGTTGGTGCAAGCATCAAGAAAAAGTCTTGAATACAAGAAACAACTCATCCTGGCCCAAAGCAAAGAGGTCGATGTGACCAACTTTGAAGCTAAGATGGAAGATTTCAAATCGAAGTTTGGCCGCCATTATGAACTGGCTTCCAAGAAATTCAGTGATGCCATCAAAGATATTGATGCTACCATTGCCAAGTTGCAAAAGGTTAGGGATGAACTGGTGGGTTCTGAGAATAACCTACGCCTGGCTAATCAGGACACGGAAGATTTGACCATCCGCAAACTTACGTATAAGAATCCTACAATGAAGGCAAAGTTTGAAGAGGCAAGAAAGGCAAATGGTCCTGTTCAATTAACAAAGGCCGGCGAGGATTAATCCGAGATATAAAGGTCTATGTTCAGGCTCCGTTGTGTAGTGATGCCCAAGGGCATTACATAGAATGCATCGCTTAGTTGTTTTTTGTTTTTTTTCTTCAAAACGTTTATTACAATGTTGGATTTGTGGTGATGATGATGCGTCTGGTTGGGAAAAATCATGTATTTTTGCATTTAGGCGTGATGGGAGGCCGGCACGCCAATTCAGCTCTTTAAGAAAACTCGTTGCCGACTTTTACTATTGGACTTTATGCACGATTTGAAGGTTTATAGACTGTTGCTCGCTGCCGTGGCTTGTGCTGTGGCAATGGTGATGATCGTCATGTTCTCGGCTTGTGGTGAAAAGGTTATGAGCAACGATTTTATTGTTGTTAACGACGACTTTGCCATTACTGCCGACAGTGTGGTCGAGGACTCTTTTGTGGCCCGTGCCATGACTCCCACCCACATCGTGTCCGACTACCGGAACGCCCCATCCGACAGTGTGAGCCCCGTGGTGGCTTTCCGCCTATGTATTGGCGGTCGCGACAACGAGCTTCAGGCCGGCAAGTTCCATTATGTGCTTCCGTCGGCCGACACCACAGTGGTAGCTGGCGTGGCATCGTCCGCCATGCCCACATCGTCTGCTCGCAGTCTTGCCTCTGACACGAAGTGGACTGTCAGGGTAGATGCTTCGAAAATGGAGCAGGATTTCAAGGCTTGCGGATGGCATGTGACTGCCACCGGTGACACCGTGTTTGCGGCCGATTTCACGGGAATATGGGTCACAGGCAATGTGCCGCCTCTGCGCAGCAATGCCTACAACCTGCCTGCGCGAACCGACCTTAAACTCCATCCGTCGCCAGGCCGTCCGGGTTTTTACGAGGCTACCATTACACTCAATGCCAAGCCGCCCAGGCAGGAGAGAACCCGTGAGTGGAAGGTCACAGCTGTCAGCGACAAATTTCCGGGCTATGAGAGCGGGCAGATGCTTGTTGATGCTCTCTACAATATGGCCATCGACAATATTGACCGAGGATTCACCGTCACATCGGCGGTGAGACCGGCAAGCAGCGAGGTTTGCTACCCGATAATGCTTGCCCTGTCTTATTTGTCGCCTTACCGCTCAATGGATGTGCTCAAAGGCATGGTGCACGGCGGCAAGGTGATTCCCGGCTACCGAGAGTCGTTCGGTTGGCCTGTGGTGAGCGGATTCCTCGTGTGGGTTGCAGCCGCTTGGGAAATCTATAATGTGACCGGCGACAAGGCGTGGCTCAAGTATGCCTACGATGTGGTGGCTGCTTCGGTTGAGGCTGGCCGTGACGTGGAGGCCGACGTGTCCACAGGACTCATGCATGGCGGCAATCCTTCGCTTTCTGTTAACCCATATTACTATCCGCAGTGGATGGAGCCTAAAGATGTGTTTGAGAGCCAATCGCTTTACGTCAATATTGTATACCAGCATGCCTATGAGCTGCTTTCTGAGATGGCCGATGAGCTTGGCACCGACGGCAACACTTTCAGCGCCCGGGCCGACCGTCTCAAGGATGCCTTGAACCACACATTGTGGAATGAGAGTCGTGGCCGTTACATGCAATACGTATACGGCCCTGCCTATCCGCAGCAGTCACCTTTTGTCGACAATATGGGTCAGGCTCTGAGTATCCTTTGGGATATAGCCGATGACGATCGTGCGTCGACCCTCATTGAAGAGTCGCCGGTTACCAACTTTGGAGTGCCGTCGGTGTATCCGCGCCGGCAGGGTGTGGAGTCGATCGGAAATGCTGTGCATCCGCTTGTGCAGGCTCTGTGGAACCTCGCGGCAAAGAAGACGGGCAACACCAATATGTTGCGCCGTGGCCTTGGGGCCTTGTACCGCATTCAGGCTCTGTCGTGCAGCCCGTCATCGTTGTGCGACCCATCCACAGGTGTGATTATGGCCGGAGAGAATGCCCTTACCGGAGCTGCCGGCAATGTGGCAATGGTGTTCCGTGTGTTTGCCGGTATGAATTTTCTGCCCGACGGCGTAGAGTTCAGTCCCATGGTGCCCGACTGCTTTAAGGGAGATCGCCAAATAAAGGGGTTCGCCTACCGCAATTCGGTGCTCGACATCACCATAGAAGGTACCGGCAACGACATAGAGTGGATGAAGATCGACGGTAGCCCGAGTGCCGACAACTTTTTCCCGGCCACTATGACGGGACGTCACAGTATAATCATACGTCTCAAGAACTCGGGCAACAAGTCGTCGAAGGTTACTGTCGACCCGCATGTGGCTGCAGTGCCGCCCACACCGTCTGTGCTGTGGGGACTACGCTCCCGCATCGTGAATTTTGTCGGCGGGCAGGGCTACCGCATAGTTGCCAACGGCAATACTACTTATTCGGTAAGCGACACGGCGTTTGCCTGCCCGGCGATGTCGCCCGATAGGCTTGTGGTGCTTAGTCTCGCCGCCATCAACAAGTGGGGCAGTGGCTATGCCTCAAAGCCGTGGATCGCTTCTGGCTCAGTGCAACTTGTGGCTGCCCGCGGCACCGGCATAGAGTCGGGCACAAGTCTGGTGCCCGAGGCAAGGGCTGCACAGGTGGTCGAGTCGTCGGCGAGCCGCAACGCCTCTATGCCGTTCACGGTCGACGTTGACCGTGCCGGTGTGTATATGCTTGATATCCGCTATGCCAACGGTGACAAGTTGGGGCATTGCGCTGTGCGCTCTGTCGAGGCCAACACGCACAAGCAGGGCGTGCTCGTGATGCCTTGCCGTGGCAGGGGGCAATGGATGACTATGGGGTGGAGCAATATGCTGCCGGTTGAACTTCTGCGAGGCCGCAATGTGCTGACCATCACTGTCTACAATCCCGATATGCCGGGCTATGCCAACTGCGCTGTCCTCATTCAGCACATCAGGCTCATACCGCTATAGGTCGAGGGGAATGGCATGTGTGTCTTTCACAATGTCGATCACAAACACGCTATGCACGCTTCCCACCGATTCGATGGTGCCCAGCTCGTTCATCACAAAATCCTGATAGTGGCGCATGCTCTTCACATACACCTTCAGCATGAAGTCGTAGTCGCCCGACGTCTTGTAGCAAGCTACCACCTCGTCAAGATTCTTCACCGTTTCGGTGAATTGCTCAATGTTGTCGCGGCTGTGCTGCTTGAGGCATATGTTGCATAGGGCCACAATCGAGTCTCCCACCTTCTCGGGATTTAGAATTGCCACATACTTTTGAATATATCCTTCGCTTTCAAGTCGTTTCTGCCGCTCAAATGTGGGCGATGGCGACAGGTTGACTGCTGCTGCAAGCTCTTTGGTCGTAAGGTGTGCATTGGTCTGCAGCTGCTGCAATATCATGTAGAGTCCAACAGCAAGTGCAAAATTAGGTAAAATGTTGGAAAAAGCGTTTGA
>CAVIEK010000146.1:0-5007 GCA_963641805.1 Bacteroides fragilis | reverse complement strand
TTTTGATTCCAAGGTATATTGCGTACCTTTGCTCTGAAGTCAGTTGTTTGTACATAGCAATGCAAAATTAATTGATTTTAGGGAGGCTCCGGCCTCCTTTTCTTGTTTTCACATTGCTGTCGGACGCTCATGGGGACTTTGCGTCCCCGCCGCTCAGGCTCCCCTGCAGTGTTTTTCATGCATTTACGCCTCAAAACGTTGCACTTCTATTTGGATTCTGCAACCGCCGCACTTAGGGAGACGGTGCGGCGGTAAGACCTAAAGGCGCTATGCAGTATATTGGAAACCAGCACCGTCAGGCGGTGTGTCGGCAGAGCAGTCCGAGCACATCGGCAGTGATTTGCGTCACCGTAAGGCGGTTGTCGCTGAGGATGGCAGCATAGTCGTACCGGTCCACAAACTCCTTCTTGAGGCCGTAATTGAGCACACGCATGGATGAAGGCCCGTAGTAGCGCGCTATCTTCTCGCCGAAGCCGCCGTCGAGCACGCCGTCTTCAATGGTCACCACCACATCATGGTCACGCTCGAGACTTGCGAGCAAACCGGCATCGACCCCGGTGATGTAGCGTGGGTTGACCACAGTGGCATCGATTCCGGCCTCGGCCTTGAGACGTGCGGCCACATCGGCGGCAAGCGAATGGAATGTGCCGAGGCCGAGCAGAGCCACACGAGAGCCTTTGGCTGTGACCTCGTAGCGGTTGAGTTCGCCATAATCAGTGGCCACAGGAGCCGTAGAATGGCGCACAGGTCCGCCCGGCTGCTTTATTGCCACAGGATGATCGGTCTGATCGATGCTCCACTGCAGCATTGCCAGATATTCCTCGACGGTAGTCGGGGCCAAATAGACCATATTGGGGATGTTGCTGATGAGCGGAATGTCGAAGAATCCGAGGTGAGTCACGTCGTTGAGGCCGAGCACCGAGCCGGCAATAACCACCAGCGACACTGGGCTGCGGTTGATGCACACGTCTTGCGACAGTTGGTCGTAGGTGCGCTGGAAGAATGTAGACACTGTGCCAAACACCGGATGCGCGCCAGCCGTGGCCAAGCCCGACGCCATTGCCACAGCCTCTTCCTCGGCAATGCCCACATCCACATACTGCTTGCCGGCACGCGCACGACGCGACGCATTGAATCCCATCATCGACGGCACGGCAGCCGATATGGCCACCAGCAGCGGGTCGCGCTTCATCTGGGTCAGAAGATATTCAGCCGTGATGTCGGCATAGTTCTCGACGACCGTTGCGCCATCGGTTTGTCCCGTGGCCAGGTTCCACGGCATATGCCAGTGGAATTCCTCCTTGCGCCACTCGGCAGGCTCATATCCGCAGCCCTTGACCGTGTGGATGTGCACCACCGTGGGACGGCCATTGCCCCTCACTCCCGTAAAAGCCTCGACCAGACTCGGTATGTCGTTGCCCCGTTCCACATAGATGTAATGAAACCCCATAGCCTTAAACATGTTGCACTCGGCCTCACCTGCGGTGGCCCGCAGAAGGTTAAGGTTGTTGATGTATCCGCCGTGGTTTTCGGCAATAGACATCTCGTTGTCGTTGACCACGATTATTATTCCCGTCCCCAGCTCGGAAGCCACATTCAGCCCCTCATAGGCCTCGCCACCGCTAAGCGAGCCGTCGCCAATGACGGCAATCACATTTTCTGATCCGCCTTTTAGGTCGCGAGCCTTGGCGAGACCGGTGGCAAGGCTTATCGACGTGGAAGTGTGCCCCAGCTCAAAGACGTCGTGCCCGCTCTCGGCCGGGTTGGTGTAGCCCGAGACATCGTCGTAGCGGTCGGGATCGATAAAGGCAGCGGCACGCCCTGTGAGCATCTTGTGCACATAGCTCTGATGCGACACATCCCACACTATTTTGTCGGTAGGCGAGTCGAACACGCGGTGTAAGGCTATGGTGGCCTCCACCATCCCAAGGTTGGGACCAACATGCCCGCCGTGGCGGCTTAGCTTGAGCAGCAACGCCCTGCGACAATCGTCGGCAAGGAGTGTGAGCTCGCTCTCGGACATAGATTTGACATCGGCAGGCGATGATATGCGGCTCAAAAACTTGAATTCATCTTTTTCCATAATTACAGTAGCTGATTTAATAGTTGGGTTTACGCCCACAAAGGTAGAGACAACCGTGGCTGATACAGCAAAACCGATTACCGAAAAAGTTACCTTTTTCAACTGCCAGGGCGCGAACAGCGCCGAAAACCGCAATTCGCGCATCCTTTTTCACGCCAAGAGCCTCAATGCGACAAATAAAAGGAAAAATACACCATTTTTCATACGCGACAAGCCCGAATTATCTCATTATTTTTTGCGACCTTTGCGACAACAATGCGGAAATGCATTGTCTTAAAAAATTTTGCACTTTTCTATACAGATTCTATTCATAAGTATTATGTGAGTCCTACTCGGGAGAGCAGGGCTTTTTTTATGTGTTCTCTGTCCCGGACGGTATTACGGCGCAATTCTCATTGGGCACATATAGTAAAAAGAGAAATCCGCGTTGACACGCGGATTTCTCTTTAACTTGGGGTGAGATATGGGACTCGAACCCACGACCTTCGGAACCACAATCCGACATTCTAACCAGCTGAACTAATCTCACCATCTGGTCGTTTGACGGGTGCAAAGGTAGCACAAAAATTCCACACGCGCAAGTCCTGTCGGCAAAAACAGTGAAAAACTTTTTATTTTTTTATTTGACAGAGCGAGTCACTACAAGGCGGCACAAGGCGTCAACGGGAGAAAGGCTCGCCCACATTCAATAAAGCCGGAAACGGCTTTGTGCCGATCCGGCTTTATTGCAATTATGTTATTTATTTAATGGGGTCAACAGTAGCATGCCTGCCGCACATCGCTTGGTGGCAAGATCACATCTTGTCGGTACCGTCGACGAGACTGCCCATTGCGTAGACGCTGCGCAAGTTGAGGTCGGTGTCGAGGATGAGCACGTCGGCATCCTTGCCGCGTTGGAGCGATCCCTTGCGGTCGTAGATGCCCATTATGCGCGCAGGAGTCTCAGAAGCCATGCGGCACGCGTCGTTGAGCGGAATACCGGCGATATTGACCGCGGTGCGTATCAGGCGGTCCATAGTGGCAATGCTGCCTGCCAGAGCAGAGCGGTCGCTGAGTTTGCACACGCCATCCTCAATAATCACGCGGGGGTCAAACGCCTCCTTACTGTCGCTAGCGGTAACGGCGAGGGCATCGGTAATGAGCGCGGTACGCTCAACGCCCTTAACACGGTAGATGAGCTGGAGAATGGGGGCAGGCACATGGATGCCGTCGGCAATCATCTCAACAGTCATATTTTCCATCAAGTATACACTCTCGACGGTGCCGGCGTGCTTAAACTCACGCACGTTGTGGAATCCAGGCATGGCGTTGTAGAAATGGGTCGCATGGCTATAGCCTGCCTCATAGGCAGCTTTCACGTCGTCGTAAGTGGCGGCAGTATGTCCTATTGCGGCCACCACACCCTTCTCAACTATGTATTTGCCCATCTCGATGGCTCCGGGAAGTTCGGGGGCCACGTCCCAACGCCGCAGACAGGTGTAGTCTTCGACGATGTGGCGGTATTCGGCAGGGTCGGGGTTGCGTATGATCTCAGGCATCTGTGCGCCAGCCTTCTTTGGGTTAAAGTACGGGCCCTCGAGGTGAAGGCCCATGATGGGGCTTCCCGGCTCGTTCATCAGCTCGGTGCAGGTGATGCAGGCATCTTCTATCATCTTGAGTGTCGATGATGACAAGGTGGGGAAGATGGCCGTGGTGCCGTGCTTCATGTGGGTGGCTGCTGCCACCTTGAAAGCCTCGGCAGTTCCCTCCATGAAATCGCGGCCACCGCCGCCGTGGCAGTGCAGCTCGATGCCGCCGGGCACCACGTGCATTCCGCGTGCATCGACAGTTTTCACGGCTTTTGGCTCGATGTTGCTGCCTTTGCGAATCTCGACAATGCGGCCGCCGTCCATCAGAATGCTTCCGCCGTTAATCCATCCTTCAGGAGTGAGGATGTGACCGTTGTAAATTTGAGTTAGCATAGAGGTTCAAGTTGTTTTATTGTTATTCGCCCATGGGCGATTGCTCGTTAGGCAAAGGTAGCTTTGTTTTGTCATAATCCGATGCGCCTATAACACTATTTTTGGATTATTGACACATTTTTAATATTTTGGTCAATCAAGCAGTTCAACACAGAGCATCTAAGGACCAAAGCCACACACCAAAGTGCGGTAAGACAAGACGGCCGCCACTCCATAAAGAACAATGGGTGGCGGCCGTCTTATTGTCGTTCACACGCCCACTCATTTTGGGCTGCGAATGTGATTATCATTATTTGCTCTTGCTCACTTTGTTGTAGCGTTTGTTGAGCCCCTCTACCACCTGGTCGGTCACATCATATTTAGGATCGGCATAGAGAGTGGCCGACTTGAGCAACACCATATCGAAGCCTTTCTCCTTGGCATACACCTTGAGATAGTTGGATATCGAGTCTTGCAGCTGGCGGCTATTCTGGGTGTATTCGTTCTGTATGCTCTGCTGCATCTTGCCCAGGTAGTTTTGCGCGTCGTTCTGCATTTTCTGCAGCTTTGCCTGGTCGCTGTTGAAACTTTCCTGAGTGAGATACTGGTTGTTCTTGTATTTCTGCTGCATGGCATTGCCGAACTTGTTGATTTCGGTGCTTCGCTGCTGCTGTGCGGCATCGAGCTGGTTCTGGCGGCGGAGCATCGACTCATTGAGGTCTTTGGCCAGATTATATTTTTCCATGATTGTGTCGCCGTCGACGTAGCGGATAGTCATCTGCTCAGTTGCTTTCTGTGGCAGGCTCTGCTGTGATGCCTGCTGCTTTTTCTCGTTGCACGAGGCCGCACCCATCACAAGGGCTGCCGTCAGGGCAAGGACTGATAATTGTCTGCTGAAATCCATATTGATATAAAAGTGAATTTAGATTATTATTTCTGTTTACTGTGGTCAACCCCGCCATCGCGCTCGCATGTGATGCCGCG
>CAVIEK010000145.1:0-5163 GCA_963641805.1 Bacteroides fragilis | reverse complement strand
CCTTCGGTATCGCAGCAAGTCTGGCATCAATGGCACAGACAAGCTTTACCGTCGACAATTTAACCTACACAGTGACCGAAGGCACTAACGTGTCTGTCACAAAATGTGCGGCTACCGGCGACGTGACAGTTCCTGAGACCGTAACCAATGCCGACGATGGCACCACATATACCGTGACCGAAATCGGTAAAGAGGCTTTCAAGAACTATACATCTAAAGTAACCTCGGTGGTTCTGCCGGCTACAGTCACTAAAATTGGCGAGAGCGCATTCTATATGTGCAAGATGACATCCATCAACATTCCCACCGGTGTCACTGAAATTCCTAAAACAGCATTCTACAGCTGCTCTAAGCTCACTAGCATCGAGTTCCCGTCGACCGTTAAGAAAATTGGCCCAAGCGCACTCAACAACTGCAGTGCCCTCACCTCAGCCAACATTCCCGACGGAGTGACAGTAATCGACAAGCAGACTTTCCAAAACTGCTCTAAACTCGCCTCAATCACTATTCCAAGCTCTGTAAAGGTGATTCGCGACTATGCATTCGGCACATGCCGCGCCCTCACTTCAATTGAGATTCCGTCGAGCGTCGACTCGATAGGTTCCTCATCGTTCTATGCTTGCCAAGGCTTGACAGATATTTCACTTTCACCCAATGTGAAGGTGATTCCTATCTCGGCTTTCCAAAACTGCGGTTTCGTGAACCTCGTTATCCCGTCGACCGTGAAGACTGTGTGCACGCTGGCATTCAAAAACTGCCCCAACCTTGAGACAGTGACCATCAGCGCTGGTGTTGATTCAATCGGCGAGCAAGTGTTCGGCCAAAATGCCAAACTCAAATCATTCATAGTAGAGGCCGACAATAAAAACTATAGCGCTCTCAACGGCGTGCTGATGAGTAAGGACCAAAAGACACTTTATTGCCTCCCGGGCTCATACACAGAATATTCAGTGCCCAACGGAGTGACCACAATCGGAGCCTATGCATTTGACTATTGCCAGAGCCTCACATCGGTTACCATTCCAAACACAGTCACCAAAATTGGCCACCATGCATTTGAGTACACCTCAGCCCTCACCAGCATAACAATCCCCGAAAGCGTGACAGAACTGCCCAACCACGTGTTCTTCTACGCCAAACAACTGGCTACAATCAACCTGCCCAAGGGACTGAAGAAACTTGGTGCATATGATTTCGCCAGCACTGCTATCACTGAGATAGAGCTTCCTGTGCAAATCGACACTGTGCCCAACAACTGTTTCCAGGGCTGCTCAGTTCTCAAGAGTGTGACACTGCCATCAACGTTGAAACACATCGGCAACTATGCATTCCAGACCTGCAAGGTGCTTTCAACATTCACCTTCCCTGAATCGCTTACCTCAATCGGCAACTACGCATTCAGCAACTGTGCGGCTCTTGAGGAAATCAATCTCCCCTACAGCTTGCGCACAATTGGCAACAATGCTTTTGCCGCCTGCTCAGGCATTACAAGCATAAAGATTCCTGAAGGCGTGGAAAGCCTTGGCAACAGCTGCTTCTATAACTGCGGCAAGCTTGAGACTGTGGAACTTCCGTCAACCCTCACCACTTACGGCACAGCAGTGTTCAACAACAGCAAGTATATAACCAAAGTCATTGCCCATGCTGCAACACCCGCCACTATTACTGAAAAGGTTTTCTACACCGATGTATACACCAACGCCAAACTGCAAGTTCAGGATTCATCGGTCGACGCATATAAAGCTGCCAATGTGTGGAGCAAGTTCAGCTACATCACTGGCGGTGCCACAGCTACTGGTGTGGAAGGTGTAAAAGTTGACCAAGCCGACGAAAACACACCATACTACAACCTTAAGGGCATGCAGATTGCCAACCCCGAAAACGGCATCTATATCCACAACGGAAAGAAAGTGATTGTGAAATAATCACATCATTACTATAACCTGAAAAAAGCCCGCATGACCTTGATGGTCGATGCGGGCTTTTTTTCGGTATATTGTGGTCTCGACATGAGCCGCTATTGCAGTTTATGCCCCTCAAAACTCTCGATGGCATCGCGCCACTGTTGCGGAATAGAAGCGGTGTCACCCGTGTCTCGGTTGAAATACACTAGCACTTGTGAGCAACGGCATTTAACCTCGCCTGTTTCGGTGTTCACCAGCTGATGAACCAGCACCATACTCTTGTCGCCCATGTGTGTGGTCTGCGTCTCAACCGCCACAGGCTCGTAGAGCCGCGTCTGCGCCAGATAGTCGCAATCAATGTGAGCAATCATTACACAAATGTTGTTGTAGTCTTGCTTTTTGCCGGTCGCACGGTTGAAGTAGTCGGTTTTGGCTATGTCGAACAGGTTGAAATAAATTGAGTTGTTTACGTGTCCGAGCGTGTCGATGTCGTTATATCGGAGCTGTATCGGAGTTGAGCATTTAAAGTCATGCTCCACGGTTATGCCTCTTGATTGTTTGTTGTCTGCTGTCATGAATGCTTTTTTTTGATTCTAATGAAACACTATTTCCTTAATCACATCTCGGCCTATTGCCTTATTTATTTTTTCGATTAGCGATGAGCGCGTGAGCATCATCTCGTTGCGCAACGGAGCACTCGACAGCATCACATGCATCACACCTTCTGTCACATAGCGCCGCACAGTGTAGCGGTTGATGCCCGGTCCCACTATTTCGCCCCACAACGTCAATGCCCGTTGCTCGTCGAATTTTCCCTCAAGATGTTCTTCTTTAAGAAAATTGTTTATTATGTCGCCCACTTGCTTGGCCTCGGTGCGTTTCATTGCTGTCTTTCCCCTTTACTGCCACACTCCATGTAAGTGCAATGGCCGTTTTCCACATTTATAAGCCTATAGTCACCACCTATGCGCACCACTATTTCGTTAAGGTGGGTGCGGTTGGTGTCGGTAATGAAAATCTGTCCGAATTCCTCGCCGGCCACCACATTGACTATGCGTTCCACACGCTGCGCGTCGAGCTTGTCGAAAATGTCGTCGAGCAATAGTATGGGGGTTGTTTCCACACTTGACCGTAAGAAATCGAATTGGGCAAGCCTCAATGCTATGGTATAGGTTTTGCACTGTCCCTGCGAACCCGTAGTGCGCATCGAATGGCCATTGAGTTGCAAGTCGATGTCGTCACGGTGCACACCGTGTGTGGTGTAGCCAATCACCATGTCACGCTCGCGGTTGCGGTCGAGTATTTGCCGCATAGGCTCATCGTTTAGCTGGCTGCGGTAGCTCAAGTGCACTTTCTCGCCCTCACCGGCAATGGCTTCATAGTATCGCATGAATATAGGCGTAAACACATTGATCCACTCAGCCCGCTTGTGATGGATTTCTGTGGCTGCCCGGCACATTGTTTCCTCAACCGACTCATAGAGCAGAGGGTCGCGATACTGATGACGTATCATTGAGTTGCGCTGCTCTACTGCTTTTGTGTAGCGAATAACACAATCCAGGTATTCGGCATCGGTCTGCGATATGATTTGGTTCATGAGCTTTCGGCGCTCTTCACCCGAACCTCTGATAAGATCCCAATCCATAGGTGATACCATCACCAGCGGCAACAGACCAATATGCTGGCTCAGTCGCACATATTCCTTGCCATTGCGACGCACCGATTTGCGCTTGTTGCGTTGCATGGCTACCGTAATCTGTTCGGCGGCACCACGACGAGTGTAACTGCCCTTAAGCATCATAAAGTCTTCGCCATGCTTAATCACAGCTGCCCTCTCTGACGCGTTACGGCTGCTTTTGCAAAAACTAAGGTAATACACGGTGTCGAGCACATTGGTTTTTCCCATGCCGTTATTGCCTATAAGGCAGTTTACGCCCGGTGAGAAATCAAGCTGCGCCTCAGCGATGTTTTTGTAGTTTGCTATTGTTATGCTGTCGAGTGTCATTGTAATAAAAAGCGAAAATGCTCATCGTGCAACATTGTTGCCGTGCATTTGGCGCAAAGTTACTCAATAATTTTGTGATGTGGGCACTATTGCAGTCCTATTCAGCCACTCATGGCATCCACTTGATGCACACCGGCTTGCTCACTTCAATGGGCTTAACGGCTGACGGTGAAAGCAGTCCGGATACCGAATCGCGTATGTATGTCTCTATGCAATTGCTGTCACGGCATGCCACCATCATCAAGTTTCCATTGGGGGTGATGGCAAAACTGCGCGGATGCAGCCCGGTTAGCTGGTACCCCACTTTTTCAAGAATGCCGTCAGCTTTTATGCCTAATATGGCTATTCCGTCGCACTCTCGTCGCACACTGGCATAAAGAAAACGTCCGTCGGCGCTCATGTGCAGGTCAGCGGCAGCAGCCATGCTGCCGGTTGATATATTTATGGTCTGGCGGTGACTGAGAGATCCTGAAACAGGATCGTAGCAGAAAGCCATCACATCGTTTGACTTTTCTGTTACTACATAGAGCATAGTTCCCTGGCTGTTGAGTACCATGTGTCGCGGTCCGCTTCCGCTAGGCAACCGCAAGGTGTGCTGCAGTTTGAGTCGTGGCGGGTTAAGGCTCGTGACTTGCATCACGTGCAGGCAGTCATAACCCAAATTGCTAACCATCACACGGCCACCTATCAGCGGTTGTGTGAAATGGGTGCGTCCGCTTGCTTTATTATGTGTTCCGTTACTGGTTTCAAATACCGTTATTTGATGACACACGGCCAGAGAGCCATCGACATTGACACCACACAGAGCCAATGAGCCGCTACCGTAGTTGGCCACAGCCAAACCAGTACCTAACCGAATTATATGGCATGGACTCCATCCGCCCGATGATATGCTATTCACCAGTCGCATCTCACCACTTGCAGCATTCACCTCGACCGAATTTATCAATGAATCATCTGGTCCATTCTCGCTTACCGCATAGACATGACCTCCGTCGTTATCTACCGTGAGATATGACGCATTCTCCACATCTATGGAGTGTAAGCGCCTGAAAGAACTTTCATTCGGCACAAACCTGAATGTGACTATGCCCCGACGTTCGTCTTTGTCGGTGTAGCACCCCACCACCATTGTAAGTTCCTTGTCGGTTTGGCTTTGCTTTATTTTGCTCATAGTTTTGTTTTAATTAAGGCAATGAATACTTGTTGTCATAGTCTATCAAAATAGGTGCATCTAACTAAACAGGTAAGCCT
>CAVIEK010000144.1:0-5293 GCA_963641805.1 Bacteroides fragilis | reverse complement strand
TCTGGTTTTGGAGAGTCAGAATAAAAATGTATTTTTGTCAGCTCGCAATGTCGAGAACGCAAAAGTAATCACCGCCAACGAGCTCAATACCTACGCCGTGCTTAACAACAAGGCACTCGTAGTTACTGAGAGCTCGGTAGCTGTGCTTAACCAATTTTAATTAAAGGAGGTATTCGAAAATGGCATCAATCAACATTTCACCAATAGTCACTGAGAAGGCCAACACCATCAGTGAGAAGACTAACCGTTACTCATTCAAGGTATCTCCCGAAGCCAACAAGTACCAAATCAAAGACGCTGTAGAAAAGCTCTATGATGTGAAGGTGGTTTCTGTAAGCACAATGAACTACGACGGCAAGAAGAAGCAGCGCTACACCAAGGCTGGCCTGATTCGCGGCAAGGTGGCCGCCTTCAAGAAAGCCGTGGTCACTGTCGCTGAGGGACAAACTATTGATTTTTATAGCAATATTTAATAAACGAAATGGCAGTAAGAAAATTTAAGCCCACAACACCGGGGCAAAGACACAAAGTTATTGGTGTATTTGATAACATCACTGCACGTACACCAGAAAAATCTCTTACAGTCGGCAAGCGCGTCACCGGCGGACGCAACAACGAGGGTCACCGCACCATGCGCTACCTCGGCGGCGGCCACAAGCGCAAATTCCGCTTCATCGACTTCAAGAGAAACAAAGACGGTGTGCCAGCTCGTGTAAAGTCGATCGAGTACGATCCTAACCGTTCGGCCCGCATCGCCCTGCTTTACTACGTAGATGGCTATAAAGCTTACATAATTGCACCCAACGGCCTTCAAGTTGGCTCTACAGTTGAAAGCGGTGAGAACGTGGCCCCCGAAGTGGGAAACGCGCTTCCACTCAGTAACATCCCTGTTGGTACTTTAATTCACAACATCGAATTGCGCCCCGGCCAGGGTGCGGCTATCGCACGCAGCGCCGGCACTTTCGCTCAATTGACTTCAAGAGAGGGCAACTACGCAATCATCAAATTGCCTTCGGGCGAGACTCGCAAGATCCTTGCCGCATGCAAGGCTACTGTGGGCGTCGTGGGCAATAGCGACCACGCTCTCGAGCGCTCTGGCAAGGCTGGACGCTCGCGCTGGCTCGGCCGCCGTCCGCACAACCGCGGCGTCGTAATGAACCCGGTTGATCACCCGATGGGTGGTGGTGAAGGACGTCAGTCTGGTGGTCATCCCCGCTCTCGCACCGGCCTTTACGCTAAGGGCTTGAAGACACGCGCACCCAAGAAGTTGTCTTCGAAGTATATTATCGAAAGAAGAAAGAAGTAATTTGATTAAAGATTAAACTATGAGTCGTTCATTAAAAAAAGGCCCTTACATTAGTGTAAAGCTCGAAAAGAAGGTTGACGCCATGAACGAGAGCGGCAAGAAAAACGTGATCAAGACCTGGTCGCGCGCCTCGATGATCGCCCCCGAATTCGTGGGACACACCTTTGCAGTGCACAATGGCAATAAGTTCATTCCCGTTTATGTTACCGAGAACATGGTAGGCCACAAGCTCGGAGAGTTCGCTCCCACACGCACCTTCCGTGGTCACAGCGGCAACAACAAGAAGTAAGGACCGGGATAAATTCACACTGACAAAAAAAGAATTAAAATACAATGGGAAAAAGAAAAAGAGAAACAGCCAATGCTTATAAGGAGGCACGTCGCGAGCAATGCTTCGCAAAGCTCAAGAACGTCCCCAGCTCACCCCGCAAAATGCGCCTCGTGGCCGACATGGTGCGTGGCGTAGAAGCCTTCAAGGCCCTCGGTCTGCTGCACTTCTCCAACAAGCAAGCTGCTGCCGATATCGAGAAGCTCCTCAAGAGCACAATCTCTAACTGGGAACAGAAAAACGGCCGCAAGGCCGAGAGCGGTGAGCTCTACATCAAGACAATTCACGTGGACTGCGCCCCCATGCTCAAGCGTCTGCGCCCGGCTCCCCAAGGCCGTGGCTACCGCATCCGCAAGCGCTCCAACCACATCACATTGTTCCTCGACACAATTAATAATGACAAAAAAGACGCATAATAAGATATGGGACAGAAAGTAAATCCAATTAGCAATCGTTTAGGTATCATCCGCGGCTGGGACTCAAACTGGTTCGGCGGTGATAATTATGGAGATACTCTGCTCGAGGACAGCAAAATCCGCAAGTATCTCAATGTGCGTCTCGCTAAGTCAAGTGTGTCGCGCATCGTCATTGAGAGAACCCTCAAGATTCTCACAATCACAATCTGCACTTCACGCCCCGGCCTGATCATCGGTAAAGGCGGCGAGGAGGTCGACAAGATTAAGGGCGAGCTCAAAAACCTCACCAACAAGGACGTTCAGGTGAACATCTACGAGGTGAAGCGCCCCGAGCTCGACGCTGAGATCGTGGCCAACAACATCGCACGCCAGATCGAAGGCAAGATCGCTTACCGCCGCGCCGTGAAGATGGCCGTGGCATCGACCATGCGCCTCGGCGCAGAGGGCATAAAGGTGCTCGTCAGCGGACGCCTCAACGGTGCCGAAATGGCTCGCAGCGAAATGTTCAAGGAAGGACGTACGCCCCTCCACACACTTCGTGCCGACATCGACTACGCACTCGTGCCCGCACTCACCAAGGTGGGTCTGATCGGTGTCAAGGTTTGGATCTGCCGTGGCGAAGTATACGGCAAGAAGGACCTCGCGCCCAACTACACCAACAGCCAGAGCGAGCGTCGCGAAGGCGGCCGTGGCCGCGGTTTCCGCAACAGAAAGAACAATCGTTAATCACAATCCAGCAGAGATTTTTTAACAACTAAGAAAAATGTTACAACAACCAAAAAGATTAAGATATAGAAGACCTTCCGATGGCCATCCCCGCCAGTATGCAAAGCGCGGCAGCCAGCTCTCTTTCGGCTCGTTCGGCATCAAGGCCCTCGACTCAAAGTGGATTACCGCCCACCAGATTGAGGCTGCCCGTGTGGCCGTGACTCGCTATATGCAGCGTGAAGGTAACATCTGGATACGCATCTTCCCCGACAAGCCCTACACCCGCAAGCCGGCCGATGTGCGTATGGGTAAAGGTAAAGGTGACGTGGCAGGCTACGTGGCTCCCGTGCACCCCGGACGCATCCTCATCGAGGTCGACGGAGTGAGCTTCGACATCGCCAAGGAAGCACTCCGCCTTGCAGCCCAGAAACTTCCTATTCCAGTTAAGTTCGTGGTGCGTCCCGACTACGACCCATCTCAGAACGTGTAACCAAAGCATTTAAATTTGAATTATGAAAAAAGCAGAATACAAAGAAATGTCTGACAAGGAGCTCCAGGACCGCCTGGAGGCCGCCGAGAAGGACTATGCGCAGGAGAAAATCCAGCACAGCATCTCACCCCTCGACAACCCTGCCAAGATTACACGCGACCGCCGCGAGATCGCACGCCTCAAGACCGAAATACGTGCGCGTGAACTAAAAATTAACAAATAATCCCAACAACTACTGAAATGGAAGAAAAGAGAAATTTAAGAAAAGAGAAAATTGGGGTTGTTTCCAGCAACAAGGGTGACAAGACCATCACTGTGACCATCAAGTGGAAGGAGAAACACCCAATCTATGGCAAGTTTGTCAACAAGACAAAGAAGTACCACGCTCATGACGAGAACAACGAGTGTAACGTAGGCGACACCGTGCGCCTGATGGAGACTCGCCCCTTGAGCAAGACCAAAAGATGGAGATTAGTTGAAATCATCGAAAAAGCGAAGTAATTTACAGTTATGATACAGACAGAAAGCAGATTAACAGTTGCCGACAACAGCGGTGCCCGCGAGGTTCTGTGCATCCACGTGCTGGGTGGCACAGGACGCCGTTACGCATCGGTGGGCGACCAGATCGTAGTCACCGTAAAAAACGCCATCCCTTCGAGCGACATGAAGAAGGGTACCGTTTCGCGTGCGGTAGTCGTTAGAACCAAGAAGGAAATCCGCCGCCAAGACGGCTCCTACATCCGTTTCGACGACAACGCCTGCGTGCTGCTCACCAACGCCGGTGAGCTCCGCGGCACCCGCATCTTCGGCCCCGTAGCCCGCGAGCTCCGTGCCACCAACATGAAGATTGTGTCACTGGCTCCTGAAGTTCTTTAATCACAAAATCCACACAAAGTAATTAAGCAAAATGGCTAAACTACACATAAAGAAAGGCGATAACGTCTACGTCCTCGCCGGCGACGACAAGGGTAAGACCGGACGCGTGCTCAGCGTCTCGGCCAAGACCAACCGCGCCGTGGTGGAAGGCGTCAACATCGTTACAAAAAGCACCAAGCCCAGCGCAAAACACCCGCAAGGCGGCTTCGTGAAGATGGAGGCACCCATCCACATCTCGAACCTCAACCTCGTCGACCCCAAGAGCGGCAAGGATCCCAAGCCCACACGCGTCGGATACAAGAAAGACGAGCAGGGCAAAACAGTTCGCTATGCTAAAAAATCAAAAGAGGAGATTAAATAATGAGTACTACCCTTAAGAAAAAATACGACGAAGTGATAGCCCCTGCCCTGATGAAGCAGTTCAACTACACATCGTCAATGCAGATTCCACGCCTCACTAAGATCGTCCTCAACGAGGGTCTTGGCGACGCCACTCAGGACAAGAAAATCATCGAGACAGCAATCAACGAGCTCACCACCATCACCGGTCAGAAGGCAGTCCCCACAGTGTCGAAGAAGGATATCTCCAACTTCAAGCTGCGCAAGAAAATGCCTATCGGCGCACGCGTCACCCTGCGCCGCGACAAGATGTATGAGTTCATGGAGCGCTTCATCCGCATCGCCCTGCCCCGTATCCGCGACTTCAAGGGTATCGCAGGCAAGCTCGACGGCCGCGGCAACTACACCGTGGGCATCACCGAGCAGATCATCTTCCCCGAGATCAACATCGACTCAGTAACTAAAATGACCGGTATGAACATCACCTTCGTCACCACAGCACAGACTGACGAGGAAGGTTATGCACTGCTCAAGCTATTCGGTCTTCCGTTCAACAACGCTAAATAATTAAAACACAAAATTAGTTATGGCAAAAGAATCAATGAAAGCTCGTGAGGCCAAGCGCCGCAAGCTGGTGGCAAAATATGCCGCAAAGCGTGCCGAGCTCAAGGCTGCCGGCGACTATGCCGCACTTCAGGCACTCCCGCTCAACGCATCACCTGTGCGTCTGCACAACCGCTGCAAGATGTCGGGACGTCCCAAAGGCTACATGCGCCAGTTCGGCATCAGCCGCATCGACTTCCGCGAAATGGCATCGGCCGGCCTTATCC
>CAVIEK010000143.1:0-5337 GCA_963641805.1 Bacteroides fragilis | reverse complement strand
CCTTGACATCAACAAGGAAAACGCCAACAACATCTACAAAGACCGCATCCGCACTTGGGAGGTCAAGGCAAGAATTCAAAAGAACAAAAACAAATAAATTAAATAACGAAACAAAAATTCCAAAACAATCATGGGAAGAATTAATTGCTTCATTCCGTTTGCCAATGCCGCACAGGTGGGCAAAACCGTAGAAGGTCTCAAGAACAATGAGCTCGTAAACAAAATCTATCTGCTTGCCAATGCCGATGCCGAAGGCTCGGTCGACGGTTGCGAGATTATCAATGTGAAAAACCTCACCGCGTCGGCCACACTCAAGGCCATCGCCGAGAAAGCCGATGCCGACTTTGTTCTCTTCTATACTAAATACAACACACTCAAGTTTGCCCCGTTTGCAATCGAGCGTTTCGTAAAGATAGCTGAGGACAGCCAATCGGCACTCTGCTATGCCGACCACTACAACGTGACCGACAAGGGTGCTGACAAGGCTCCCGTGATTGATTACCAGTTTGGCGCCTTGCGCGACGACTTCGACTTCGGCTCTGTGCTTTTCTATTGTGGTAAGTGCTTCAAGAAGGCCGCAGCAGCCATGAAGGCCGATTATGAGTTCGCCGGCCTCTATGACCATCGTCTCAAGCTCTCACAGTTTGGCAAGATTACTCATATCAACGAGTTCCTCTACAGCGATGTCGAGCTCGACACACGCAAGAGCGGCGAGAAGATTTTCGACTACGTCGATCCCAAGAACCGTGGCCGCCAAATCGAGATGGAGGCTGCCTGCACCGAGCACCTCAAGGAAATCGGCGGTTACCTGGCTCCCACCAAGGTCGTCGATGGCAAGGAAGTGCCCAACTTCGAGCACATCGAGTTCAACCGCGGCGAGTTTGATGTTGAGGCTACGGTCATGATCCCTGTGCGCAACCGCATCCGCACCATCCGTGATGCCATCAAGTCGGTTCTCAACCAAAAGTGTGACTTCAAGTTCAACCTCATGGTTGTCGACAATTTCTCGACCGACGGCACACGTGAGGCCATCGACGAGTTCAAGGACGATCCCCGCCTGATTCACATCATTGCCGATTACTATGACATGGGTATCGGCGGCTACTGGAACCTTGCCGCCCACCACGAGAAAGCCGGCAAATTCATCGTGCAACTCGACAGCGACGACATGTATAAGGACGAGAACACCCTCACAACCATGGTCAACGCTTTCTATGAGCAGAACGTGGCAATGGTAGTGGGCACCTATATCATGACCGACATCAACTGCAACATGATTGCCCCTGGCATTATCGACCACAAGGAGTGGACTCCCGAGAACGGCCGCAACAATGCACTGCGCATCAACGGCCTCGGCGCTCCGCGCGCTTTCTACACTCCGGTACTCCGTGACGTGAAGATTCCTAACACAAGCTATGGCGAGGACTATGCACTCGGTCTCAACATCTCACGCACGTTCCAGATTGGCCGTGTCTACACTCCTGTCTACATGTGCCGCCGTTGGGACGACAACAGCGATGCTTCGCTCGATGTGGTAAAGATGAACAACAACAACCTCTACAAGGACCGCATCCGCACTTGGGAACTCGAGGCTCGCGTTGCCCTTAACAAGAAAAAGTGATTTTACCCTAAAAAAACGGTTTACATTATAAGAAACTCTGGTTGGGTCATGTGAGTGCCCAACCGTGTTTCTTATTCTGATATTTTATTTTCAACATAGGCAATGGCATGACTGCTGTAGGCAAAACAGACTATTCTTCACAAGTCAACACACTGTTTGAGCGCCAATTAAGTAATTGGCCTACGGTGACACGCAACTACGACGCATTGTCGCGGGTGTCTACACGCACGCTTAGCGTGGGTGGCTCAAAGATTGTGCTTCAGTTCAACCCCGAGCGCATCCGCTCATCGGCTGCTTCGGTCGACAAGGCCTCGCTAAAGGCCCGCAAGTGCTTTCTGTGCTGCGAGAATCAGCCTGCCGAGCAAGAGCGGATCATGTGGCACGATGTATATAAGATTCAGGTCAACCCCTATCCCATATTCCCGCGTCACCTCACCATTGCCAGCACCACACACACACCTCAGCTCATTGCCGGGCGCATAGGCCACATGCTTGATCTTGCGTTCGACCTGCCCGACTACGTGCTTTTCTACAATGGCCCAAAATGTGGCGCCTCGGCTCCCGACCACATGCACTTTCAGGCCGGCAACAAGGGCTTTATGCCCATAATCGACGAGGTGGCCAAAGCAACATGCCGAACAGTGCTGACGCAAGGTTCTTGCACCTTGAGCCTTGTCGACTGTCTTGCCCGCAGGTTGTTTCTCATCACTGCCCGTGAGGTGGCCGATGCCCAGGCTGTGTTTGAGGCCCTGCAGCGGGTAATGCCGGTGGGAGATGGCGAGCAGGAGCCGATGCAGAATCTGTTGTGCTGGCACGATGGCTCTCAATACCACATAATGGTGTTCCCGCGTGTGCGTCACCGTCCGTCGTGTTACGGCTCGGGCGAGCGGCAGTTTACGCTCAGTCCGGCCTCGGTCGATATGGGTGGTGTCATTGCGGTGCCCGTGGAGCGCGATTTCCGCAATCTCACAGCCGCAATTGTGCAGTCGATATTCGACGAGTTGTGTGCCGGTGAGGCCTATGTGAATGAAGTGATCAGCAAGTTAAACCACTGTCAAGACTAACAAAAAAATACAAATCCATAATTTTCAGCTTCTATGAATGCTACGACACATGAACCTCAAGTGAGAGTGGGCATCATGAATGAGCCCGAAGTTGAGTTTGTGCTCAACGGCGATTATAAAGTGAACGGGACGGTGTGCTCCGGACTGCAGACGGCGCGGTGCGTCGACGGCAAGGTGGAGTGGGGCGGCAACGCCTACGAGCAGCTTCTCTTCGAGCCCGTGGATGCTGCCAGCGGTTCGTTCACCCTCAAGGGAGTGACCATAGGCGTCAGCTTCCACTGGAAGCGCAAGGAAGACCAGAGTTTCCGCGGCTCGCTCCACTTCATTGTGGAGAACGACCGCCTCACGCCCATAAATGTGCTCCCCGTTGAGGAATACCTGCTCAGCGTAATCTCATCGGAGATGAGCGCCAAGGCTTCGCTTGAGTTGCTCAAGGCCCATGCCGTGATCTCTCGCAGCTGGCTGCTTGCCCAAATCCATAAGGGTGATGCTGATGACCAGCATGCCCATGTGCACCTTGGCGACACAGCCCAGGAACAGCTCCCCGGTGAGGAGATAAAGTGGTGGGATCGCGACGACCACGTGAATTTTGACGTGTGTGCCGATGACCACTGTCAGCGCTATCAAGGCATCACACGCGAGTCGACCGACACTGTGCGCCAGGCCATAGAGGCCACTTGGGGGCAAGTGCTGATGTATGACGGACAGTTGTGCGACGCACGCTTCTCTAAGTCGTGCGGCGGTGTGCTTGAGGAGTTTGAAAACTGCTGGGAGCCCACGCACTATCCCTACCTAGAGGTGCGCCGCGACAGCGAGAACGAGGACGACTATCCCGACCTCACTCGCGAGGACAATGCCGCCGAGTGGATTCTGTCGTCGCCGCAGGCCTACTGCAACACCACCGATCCCGCCATCCTGTCGCAGGTGCTCAACGACTACGACCAGGAGACCAAGGACTTCTACCGGTGGACCGTGGAGTACACACAAGAGCAGATTGCCGAGCTCATCGGCCGCCGTACGGGTGACAACTACGGTCGCATCAAGGACTTGCAGCCTGTGGCTCGCGGCACATCGGGCCGGCTTTACAAACTGAAAATCGTGGGAGAAAACCTCACTAAGACCATAGGCAAAGAACTCTCGATACGCTATGCCCTGAGCGAGAGCGCCCTCTACAGCTCGGCCTTTGTGGTCGAGAAGCACGACGTGGGTGCCGACGGCTATCCTGACAAGTTTGTGCTCCGCGGCGCCGGTTGGGGCCACGGTGTGGGACTATGCCAGATAGGTGCTGCCGTGATGGGTGCCAAGGGCTACGGCTACAAGGAAATCTTGCTTCATTATTTCATAAATGCTAACATCATAAAACAATATTAAAATGGATAACCAGATAAGTAATTACAGAAACCCTTGGTGGTGGGTGCCGACCCTCTACTTTGCCGAGGGTGTGCCATATTTCGTGGTCAACAATATCTCGGTGATGATGTTCACCAAGATGGGTGTGCCTAACGGCGACATGTCGTTTTTCACCACTCTGCTTTATTTCCCATGGTTCCTGAAGGGAATTTGGGGGCCTATGGTCGATGTGGTGAAGACCAAGCGATGGTGGATTATCACAATGCAGATTCTTATGACTGCTCTGCTTGTGGCTCTCACCCTCACCCTGCCTTCGCCCTCGCTTGAGAGCATCAAGTCGGGCTCCACGCCCATCAGCATGTTCACAGTCACTCTGGTGCTGTTCATTATAGCGGCGTTTGCCTCAGCCACTCACGACATCGCTGCCGATGGTTACTACATGCTTGCACATAGTCCCAGCAGTCAGGCGGCCTTTATCGGAATCCGTAGCACCGCCTACCGCATCGCATCGGTGTTCGGACAAGGCGTGCTTGTGGCTATTGCCGGATTGATAGAGGGCGGCGATCCCGCCAAGGTGCCTCTTTCGTGGCAAGTGACTATCGGAGTCAGTGCCGTAGTGTTCTTCCTCATCACCCTTTATCACATCTTTGTGTTGCCTCATTCGGCCGCCGACCATCCGCGTGTCAGCACCGACGGCACCAATAGTGGCTTAGGTGAGTTCTTCCAGTCGTTCGCCTCATTTGTCAAGAAGCCCGGATTCCTGCTGGCAGTGGCATTCATGTTGCTCTATCGCCTGCCCGAGGGCTTCCTGATCAAGATGTGTATGCCGTTCCTTGTGGCCAGCCACGATAATGGCGGCCTTGCCCTGCCCACTGAGATGGTTGGTGTCGTCTATGGCACATTCGGTGTCATCGCATTACTTGCCGGCGGAATTGTGGGTGGTGTCTACGCCTCTAAGGTAGGCCTCAAGAAATCGCTTTGGTGGATGGCGGCCGGCATGACCCTGCCTTGTCTCACCTTTGTGTATCTGGCGATGGCTCTACCCACCAGCAACATCATCATCACTGTGGCACTCTGTATTGAGCAATTCGGTTACGGCTTCGGCTTCACAGCCTATATGCTCTACATGATGTACTTCTCAGAAGGTGAGTTCAAGACATCGCACTATGCGATATGCACGGCATTCATGGCTCTAAGCATGATGCTTCCGGGCTTCGTGGCTGGATACATACAAGAGGTCATCGGCTACGTGAATTTCTTCTGGATGGTGATGGCTTGCTGTGTAGCCACACTGCTTGTGAC
>CAVIEK010000142.1:0-5421 GCA_963641805.1 Bacteroides fragilis | reverse complement strand
AGGGGTTGCGCTCGTTATGGCACTTAAGCCGACACCTCACGGCACGAGCTGACGACAACCATGCAGCACCTCGACAACTGTCCGTAGACTGACCCGTCTCCGAGTCATTCAGCTGCCGTTCGAGCCCGGGTAAGGTTCCTCGCGTATCATCGAATTAAACCACATGTTCCTCCGCTTGTGCGGGCCCCCGTCAATTCCTTTGAGTTTCACCGTTGCCGGCGTACTCCCCAGGTGGAATACTTAATGCTTTCGCTCAGCCCCGCAGCGCACATTCGCGCCGCACGGCCAGTATTCATCGTTTACTGCGTGGACTACCAGGGTATCTAATCCTGTTCGATACCCACGCTTTCGTGCCTCAGCGTCAGTCGCGTGCTGGAAAGCTGCCTTCGCAATCGGAGTTCTGCGTGATATCTATGCATTTCACCGCTACACCACGCATTCCGCCTACCTCAATCATACTCAAGTCAACCAGTTTCAACGGCAATTCTCGGGTTGAGCCCAAAACTTTCACCGCTGACTTAATCAACCACCTACGCACCCTTTAAACCCAATAAATCCGGATAACGCTCGCATCCTCCGTATTACCGCGGCTGCTGGCACGGAGTTAGCCGATGCTTTTTCTTCGGGTACTCTCACTTGCCCACACGTGGGCAACGTTACTCCCCGACAAAAGTGGTTTACAATCCGTAGGACCTTCTTCCCACACGCGACTTGGCTGGTTCAGACTCTCGTCCATTGACCAATATTCCTCACTGCTGCCTCCCGTAGGAGTTTGGCCCGTGTCTCAGTACCAATGTGGGGGACCTTCCTCTCAGAACCCCTACGCATCGTCGGTTTGGTGGGCCGTTGCCCCGCCAACTGCCTAATGCGCCGCATGCCCATCCTTGACCGGATTCCTTTCCCCCCGCATCCATGCGGGTGCGGGGAACTATGGGGTATTAGGCGCGATTTCTCACGGTTATCCCCCAGTCAAGGGCAGGTTGCATACGTGTTACTCACCAGTGCGCCGGTCGCCGACAAGGGTATTGCTACCCTCTCGCTGCCCCTCGACTTGCATGTGTTAAGCCTGTCGCTAGCGTTCATCCTGAGCCAGGATCAAACTCTTCGTTGTTGTTTATATTACTTTTCTTCTCTTCTTCAGATTAGAACTGTTGTAAACGCAACCTTGACGCTGCCTAAGCAGCTGACGTCTGTCCTTCGCTCTCCGGTTTCTATTACGCTGACTTTTCGTCGTCTTTTAACCTGTCTTCGGAAACTTGACGAGTGACTCGGAATTTCCTTGTTACCTTGTCTCTCTTGCATTTGTCAATTTTTCCTCATCGCAAATATTTCAAAGAACTTGTGCTTTATTTCTCAAAAGCGATGCAAAGGTAGAACATTTTCAGATACCAGCCAAACATTCCAAAGAGTTTTTTTAATCATTTTTTTACACACTTCACATAAATCGCTGGTTTATTGAGATTAACAGAAATGTTAAAATATGTTTGATATATGTTATACAACATGTTTATCGTTTTTCACGTGCTTTTACGGCCATGTCCTCAATGCGCAAAACCGTCTCGCGGCACACCCGACAGTATCGCTTGTACCAACGGCAGCATTTTGGACAAAAAAAGCCAGACACCCACTAAACGAGGCGCCTGGCGTATGCTAAACAAGCAATAGAAAAGCGGCACTACATTAGCGGCCCATCGAGACGGAACACAATACGCAACCGACCATCAGCATAACGGGTACTCGAGATGCGAAAATGCCCTATTTGGGCCGTGTGCTGCACATGGGCGCCTACGCACAGGCACTCGTCGTAGTCGCCAACGTGCACAATGCGCACCTGACGGGAAGCCCCATCGGGCAGACGCTCAAGATTGAAGCGTCCGGCCACCTGCTCCTGTGTGGCATATTCCATGGTGACCGGAAGGTCGGCCCGGATCACATCATTGACGTGCCGCTCAATGGCAGCCACCTCGTCGGCAGAGATGTTGCGGGTGAAGTCATAGTCGAGTTTCGACTTGGTGCGCTCGACATGGCCGGCCACATGACGGCCACATCCAAACATGCGCACCATAGTGGCATTGAGAATGTGCTCGGCGGTGTGCATCGGAGGATATTCCTGTTTGTTGTGTGGATTGAACTGTGATTGCTGTTCCATGTTCTATCTATTATCCTTTCAATGGTTTTTGCTTCTCATCGGCGAAGCGGTCGGTGAAATTAACGGGAATCCTGGCACGGCGCATCGCGCGCACTATGAGCCAAACGCCAAGCGCGACAAACGGAATGCTCAAGAGCTGCCCTTGATCAAGACCTATGGCCTGACGGGTTGCCAATTCCCAGGGTTCCTGCACATTCTTGATGAACTCGATAAAAAAACGTGATGCGAAAACGCCTGTCAAGAACACGCCGAAGATGAATCCCTCACGCTCTTGAAGGTTGCGTTTCCAATACATCCACATGCACAAAGCAAACACCACAAGGTAGCACACAGCCTCATATATTTGGGTGGGGTGACAAGGTGGAGTAAACACCGGCTGCGCCCCATGCATATAGGGGATCACATTGTCGACGAAGCGGAACCCCCAAGGCAGATCGGTGGGGCCACCATAGATCTCATGATTCATGAGATTGCCGAAACGGATAAGCGCAGCGACGAAGCCAACCGGAACCACAAGCCGGTCGAAAGTCCAAAGCACAGGTCGGTGAGTGACATTACGGCTATAGAGCCACACCGCAATCATTATGCCCAAAGTGCCACCATGGCTCGCCAGGCCGCCCTCCCATATTTTGAATATCTCGCCCAAATGCTGCGAGTAGTAGTCCCATTGGTAGAAGAACACATGCCCAAGCCTGGCGCCGAGCACTGTGGCCACTACCACATATATAAAGAGACTGCCCACCCATTTCTCGGGTGCACCCTCGTGGCGGAATATGCGGTACACAATCTCATACCCCACAAGAAACCCTATGGCGAACATCAGCCCATACCAGCGGACGGTCACAAAACCGCTATAGAGGTTGGGATTTACCGTCCAAGTCACAAATCCAAGCATTGTCGCTATCGTTTTTTATACATTATGTAATAACGAGTGCAAAATTAGCACAAGCAAAGGGCAATTGCAAATGCCGCAGCCCGCACAAGTCCCACATGACAGAAAAAAGAGTGTCCGACCTGTCACAGGCAGAACACTCCTTTTGATTGTGTTACTATATAATTGGTCTATCCCTCAATTGCATGATTTCACGTTAGTCATCATAAAACAACTTTTTCAGCATTAAATTTCTAAGTGTAGTTACGAAGAAGAGGGATATAGGAGCAATGCTTATCGTATCACACGCTTAACGGTGCTTGTGGTGCCGTCGGTGTATCGGGTAACCACAATATTCACGCCATTAAACGGTTCTTGCTTGGCCACGCCGGCTACGTTATAATAAGTAACGTCAGCAACCTGGCGCTCGGCATCCACATTGTCAACACCAGTGGTTGAGCCTACCTTGACCTTGATGTCGCGAGACACAGTCTTACCGTTGCTGCAAGCCTCAACCCTCACTGTGGCTGCACCGCTGGCAACACCTTCAAGTGTGAGGTTAAATCCATCAATCGTGGCCTTAACAACCGAAGAGTCGGTACTCGTTGCAGTTGTGACAATCAGAGCAGCCTGATTGTCGGCATCGGTGACAGTAGTGAGCAGGTTGTAGGTTGCTCCGGAGCCCACTGCTAATTCCACATCATCGATGTTGATGACAGGCAGTTGGGTGTCGGGGAAGAACATCATGGCAGGGAACCAGTAGTTTGGCTTGCTGAGCTGCACAGATTTCTTCAAGGCACCTGTGGTCCGATCGAAGACCTCAAGCCAATAGTTGGTGCTTGAATAGCCCGCCATTGTGGTTGCAAGCAAGTCGCCATTATGAGGGTCGATGCCAACCACTGCCCCATACATAATATGGCCAGAGGGGAACGTGGCAAATTCCTTAGTGAACTCGCCGGACTTGAAGTCATACTTGCAGATGATTGACGAGCTCTCGGCAGGGCTGTAGTAGATTACGTCGGCCTCAGGATCAACGGCAGGAGCCGAATGTTTCCAGGCGAACGACGTGTTCTGCGCAGCCATTGGCACCTTGACGGTGTCGGCAACCTCAAGTGTCTTGGGATCGATGCGCAGGAACTGCTCAGTGGCAGAACTTGACGGAAGGCCCCAAGTAGCCGAGTTCACATTGGCATAGACGTTGCCAGAGTTGCTCACAAACACAGTGCTGAGATTAGAAATGCCTATCGACTTCACAACCTTGTCGGTCTCAGGGTTGACAACAAGGAGCTGGGCGCCGCCAGCAACGGCATACACGTAGTTGCCCACACGAATCATGTCGCCTATCTCATAGTCAGTGCCGTCGATCTTGCTTCCTAACGTGAGGTTGGTCTGATCGAACACATAGAGTCCGCTCGCAGTGCCCACATATCCCTTAGCAGGATTCACACCACAATAAGAACGTCCGTCGGCACCAAGTTCGCTGATGCTGCGCTTGCGGACGATGGTCTTGGCATCGGCCACGATGAGACGGCCACCATCGGCACCCCAATTTTGCTTCGACATAAAATATATGTTGTCGCCATAGAGTTGGGCAAACTGAGTGGTGTTGCCGAGAGTCAAACCTTGGTTCTGAAGCTTATAGATGTTGAACGTGAATGCGCTGTCGGCATAGCCATAGTAATTCAGCGAACTGGGATTGTGCCCATACCAATCTTCGTTCAGCACAAATACGCCGTTAGTGTACTCTGCGGCAACGGCTGTTGCCATTGAGGCTATTGCCAGAAGGGCTAAAATGGTCTTTTTCATAAAACAGATTCAGCTAAATGAAAATCACTTTACGACCTTGGCAGTGCTGCGAGAGCCGTCGGTATATGTAGTGACAACCACATTCACACCATTGAAAGGCTCAACACTCTTAACACCCTGGAGATTGTAGTAAACCACCGACTGAACAGTCTTTTCAGCCACCTCGCTCGATATGCCGGTTGGAGTTACAGCAGGAGCAGCCTCAACCTCTTTCCACTTGAAACCGCTACCAGTGCCAAACGCCCAAGCGTCGACAGAGCCGTCGGCAAGCTTGCGGCTACCGCAGCCCACAGGAGCATACGACCAAGTGGCATCAAGAGAGGCACCAAGAAAATAAGCCCAATAACCACTGGTTGACCAACCAGCCGATGAAAGGTCCTCAGCATCGTCGAACGAACCATTGTTGTTGGTGTCATATTTAAATCCTGTAATATACAGGCCATAAGCGCTCTCGCTGCCCTCATATTTGAGACGGGGATTGGCTGTGGTCACAGCCTGCACCATTTCGGCACCAGTGGCAGAACCGTCCCACTTGTAGCCAAAGGCAAGAGCCTTAGACACTGTGTCGGGCCATTGGATAATGAGCACAGAGCGG
>CAVIEK010000141.1:0-5569 GCA_963641805.1 Bacteroides fragilis | reverse complement strand
CAACAACCTGTATTAAATAAAAACAATATTATAATTCAAGAAAATGAATGTAACATTAGAAAAAAATGGTAATGTGAACGGAATTATCACAATATCATTTAAAGAGGAAGATTATCAGAACGACGTCAAAAAAGAACTGGCCCGCATCGGCCGCGAGCATCCGCTAAAGGGCTTCCGCCCGGGACACGTGCCCGCATCATTGCTAAAAAAACATTATGGCAACGAGGTTCTCGTCAATGTGATTGACCGCAAAGTCAGCAAAGCCCTCAATGATTACATCCAGGAAAACAAACTTGACGTTCTGGGCGAGCCTATGCTCTCAAAGGACACAAAGATCAACTTCAACACTGACAAGGACTTTGACTTTAAGTTTGATCTTGGCTTTGCTCCCGAATTTGACATCAAGCTTGATAAGCGCGTAAAAGTACCTTACTATAATATTGAGGTAAACCAGGAAATGATTGACAAGCAGAACGACAGTCTCAAGAAGCGCTTTGGCAAACAGGTGCCTGGTGAAGTGGCAAGCGAGGACTCGCTTCTGCGCGGATCGATGGTAGAACTCAATGAGGATGGCACTGAGAAAGCCGAGGGCATAAAGGTGGAGAAGACCATCATCTCTCCACAGTATCTGAAAGACGATGACGAAAAGGCAAAATTTGTCGGTCATAAGGTGGACGATGAAATCGTGTTCAACCCCTATAAGGCTGCTGCCGGCAACCTTACCGAATTAGCTGCAATGCTTAATATAGACAAGAAGGATGCCGAAGTCAAGTCTGATTTCAAATTTGTGCCCAACGAGATTTTGGTCAACCAAGAAGCCGAAGTCAACCAGGAACTTTTCGACAATGTACTAGGTAAGGATGTCGCAAAAGACGAGAATGAATACTTTGAGAAACTCAAGGAGATGATATCCAACCAGCTCAAGAACGACAGCAACTACCGCTTCACAATCGATGCCGAAGAGGTGCTGAAGAAGAAAGTTGGCGACCTTGAGTTGCCCGACGAGTTCCTCAAGCGTTTCATGGCAGCCCGCGCAGGCAAAGAGGCCGACGAGAAGAAAATCGAAGAGGACTATCCCAAGACCAAGGCTCAGATTATATGGCAGCTCATCAAGGAAAAAGTTGCCCGCAACCTCAATGTTAAGCTTGAGAAAGAGGATGTTATGCGTCTGGCTCGTTTCTTTGCGGCCCAGCAGTTTGCGCAGTATGGCATGACCAATATTCCTGATGACGTGATTGAAAAATATGCGGGAGAGTTGCTCGAGAAGCAGGAGTATGCTAACGAGATTCAGAACCGTGCTTTCGAGGACAAGCTGTTTGCCGCCATCAAGGAGGCTGTAGGCCTGAACGAGAAGAACGTAACTGTAGAGGAATTCAACAAGCTTTTTGAGAAATAATCTATAATGAAATATGATGGTCGACGCTTTGCCGTTGACTGTCTACGAGAAAGTGACGGGGAATTGATGCGATGTTGTCAGTTCCTTGTCATTTTTTCTCATTGGCACGGAAGTTGCTCTTTGTCCTTTACATCAACACCCTTTTTGTGTGACAATGTGCTCCTACGGCAAAATGCGAAAAGCAAAAATCGGCAGTTAGCTTCGCATGTCACATTTTTTTAGTAAATTTGATATCTCAACAAAACGACGACATTAGTTTAAACATTTCAGAAATGAACAGCAAAAGTGACTTTAGAAATTTTGCGGTCCATCATTTGGGTATGAATGGGCTTGCTCTTGATCAATACTCACAGACGGTATCTGACAGTTACATATCACCCACCATCATAGAGGAACGCCAGCTCAATGTGGCTCAGATGGATGTGTTTTCCCGTCTCATGATGGATCGTGTCATATTTCTCGGCTCGGAAATTGATGACTATACAGCCAACGTAATCCAAGCCCAATTGCTTTATCTCGACTCAACCGACCCAGGCAAGGATGTATCGATCTACATCAATTCTCCCGGTGGATCGGTATATGCGGGATTGGGAATCTACGACACTATGCAGTATATCCAAAGTGATGTCTCGACCATATGTACCGGCATGGCGGCCTCAATGGCTGCAGTGCTTCTAGTCGCAGGACAAAAAGACAAGCGCTTTGCCTTGACTCACTCGCGTGTCATGATTCACCAGCCACTTGGCGGCGTTAAGGGACAGGCATCCGACATAGAAATCACAGCCCGCGAGATCCAAAAGCTGAAAAAGGAATTGTACACCATCATTTCCGATCATTCGGGGCAGCCTTATGAGAAAGTGTACGCAGATAGCGACCGCGACTACTGGATGACAAGCGATGAGGCACAAAAGTATGGTATGATCGACAAAGTGCTGAAGAAAGCGGTTTAAAATACAAAAGACAGAGGAATCAATAAATGGCAAAAAGGAACACAGACGTGCGCTGCAGCTTCTGCGGACGCGGACAGAACGAAGTGGCTCTGTTGATGCCCGGCATGGACGGCTCTTACATCTGTAATGAATGCGCCGAACGCGCCAATGAAATCGTGCATGAATATCTTGACACGGCTGCGGAGCAGAAAATGGCAGATCTCAGCCTAAAGACATTGCCCAAGCCTAAAGACATCAAGGAGTATCTTGACAGTTATGTTATCGGCCAAGACGATGCCAAGAAATATCTGTCGGTAGCGGTCTACAACCACTATAAGCGGCTAATGCAGCCTACCGGTGACGAAGTAGACATTGAGAAGTCGAACATAATAATCGTGGGACCGACCGGAACAGGCAAGACACTATTGGCCAAGACTATCGCAAGGCTCCTCAAAGTGCCTTTCGCAATCGTTGACGCAACTGTGCTCACACAGGCGGGATATGTGGGAGAGGATATTGAGAGCCTCCTCACAAGACTCTTGCAGGCTTGCGATTACAATGTGAAAGAAGCCGAGCGCGGAATCGTGTTTATTGATGAGATTGACAAGATCGGGCGCAAGGGCGACAATCCGTCAATCACTCGCGATGTCAGTGGCGAAGGCGTTCAGCAGGGGCTTCTGAAATTGCTTGAGGGCTCAATTGTGAATGTGCCCCCTCAAGGCGGGCGCAAGCACCCGGAGCAAAAGATGATACCCGTTGATACTAAGAACATCCTGTTCATTTGTGGTGGGGCATTTGAGGGCATTGAAAGGAAAATAGCCCAACGCCTCAATACTCATGTGGTAGGATACGGAACCGAAAGTAAAAAACGGCGCATCGAGTCGTCAAAACTACTGCATTATGTCACACCTCAAGACTTAAGGACCTTTGGCCTTATTCCTGAGATAATCGGTCGCTTGCCCATTCTCACAAATTTGGAGCCGCTGCAACGCGACGACTTGCTACGCATCCTCACCGAGCCCAAGAATGCAATAGTGCGCCAATATCAGAAACTTTTCGAGATGGATGGCGTTAAACTCACTGTCGATGACGATGCTCTTGGATATATTGTCGACAAGGCAATAGAATACAAGTTGGGAGCGCGTGGCTTGAGATCTATTTTCGAGACAGTTATGATGAATGCAATGTATAGCATTCCATCATCGAAGAAGAAATCTTTTGCTCTCACAAAGGACTATGCGGCCAGCCAATTGGAAAATTCAAATTTTGAGGTTTTGAAGGACATTCATTAAACGTTTGTTTGCATTTCTCAAATCTGTTAGTTATATTTGTCAATCGAAATGTGTCTTTCTTAACAAACCGCATATCATGACATATAAGGAACTTTTAACAAGTGAGCTTAAAAAACACTTTGGTTTTGACACCTTCAAAGGCAACCAGGAACAAATCATGGAGAATCTTATGGAGGAACATGATACCTTTGTGCTTATGCCTACAGGCGGAGGCAAGTCGCTGTGTTATCAGCTGCCTGCACTGCTAATGGAGGGCACTGCCATTGTGGTGTCGCCTCTCATAGCATTGATGAAGAATCAAGTGGATGCCATGAGAAATTTCAGCGAGCAGGACGGTGTGGCTCATTTCTTAAACTCTTCGCTTAACAAGCAGGCTATCGACCATGTGAAGTCGGATGTGGTCGAGGGAAAAACGAAACTACTCTATGTGGCCCCAGAATCGTTGACCAAAGAAGACAATATCGGTTTTTTGAAAAGTGTGAAGATTTCCTTTTATGCCATCGATGAGGCTCACTGCATTTCGGAATGGGGACACGATTTCAGACCGGAATACCGCAACATCCGGCCCACAATCAACAACATTGGCAAGCGACCTATAATTGCTTTGACTGCAACGGCAACCCCAAAGGTGCAGCACGACATTCAAAAGAATCTAGGCATCACCGATGCCCATGTGTTCAAATCGTCGTTCAACCGGGCCAATCTTTATTATGAGGTACGCCCCAAGACGCAAAACGTCGATAAGGACATAATACGCTTTGTGAGGTCAATGGAAGGCAAATCGGGCATCATTTACTGCTTGAGCCGTAAAAAAGTAGAAGAATTGGCCGAGACGCTTAGAGTCAACAATATAAAGGCTCTTGCCTATCATGCAGGTATGGACAGTGCCACACGATCGGCCAATCAGGATGCCTTTATCCTCGAGAAGGTAGATGTGATAGTGGCCACAATAGCATTCGGCATGGGCATCGATAAGCCCGACGTGAGATTTGTCATCCATTATGACATACCCAAGAGCCTTGAGGGATATTACCAGGAGACCGGTAGGGCAGGGCGCGATGGTGGAGAGGGCCAATGCATCACTTTCTATTCAAAAAAAGACCTGCAGAAATTGCAGAAGTTCATTCAAAGTAAGCCAGTGTCGGAGCAGGAGATTGGCAAGCAATTGCTCCTGGAGACCGCATCGTATGCCGAGTCGTCAGTGTGCCGACGCAAGACGTTGCTCCATTACTTTGGTGAGGATTACAAAGAAGACAACTGCGGCAATTGCGACAACTGTCTGCACCCCAAAAAGAAGATTGAGGCGACTGATGAACTTTGCGCAGTGCTTGAAGTGATAGGAAGCCTTAATGAGAAATTCAAGTCTGACTATGTGATAAAGGTGCTTCTAGGCAAAGCCACGACCGAAATCAAATCATACAAGCACGATAAACTTGAGGCTTTTGGCAGCCTCGACAAGTCTGACGCCAAGTTCCTTGGGGCCGTGATCAGTCAGGCTGTAATAGCCGGTTACATCAATCGCGATATTGAAAATTACGGTTTACTTAAACTCACCGCCCAAGGAGAGGCTTTTTTGCAGCATCCGCAGAAGTTTATGATTGTGGAAGACCGGGATTTCTCGGATGCCGACTATGCCATTCGCGACGAAGGCTCTTGTGCTGTCGACCCCGAACTGTTCAGCATCTTGAAAGATTTGCGCAAAAAAGTGGCCGAGAAGTATAATTTGCCGCCCTATGTGATATTTCAGACGCCATCACTCGAAGCCATGGCCACAAACTACCCAATAACTATCGACGAACTGAAGACAATGCCGGGAGTGGGGGCGGGTAAGGCTCGCCGCTACGGCAGTGAATTTGTGAAAGTCATTAAGCAGCACGTTGAGGAGAACGAGATTGAGCGCCCTGTCGACTTACGGGTACTCACCCCACCAAATAAAAGCAAGGTAAAGCGTT
>CAVIEK010000140.1:0-5920 GCA_963641805.1 Bacteroides fragilis | reverse complement strand
GCATTGGCGATGTGGCCGAAGTGCTTGGGGTGCCGGCCTCTACCCTACGCTTTTGGGAAAAGGAGTTCACCATCATCAAGCCCAAGCGCAATGCCAAAAACGTGAGGCTCTACACACCCAAGGATATAGAGACAATAAGAATGATCTATTATCTGGTGAAGGAAAAGGGGCTGAAGCTAAACGCGGCGCAAGAAGAGATCAGGCACAACCGCGACGGGGTGGACAAGCGTTTTGAGGTGGTGCAGAAACTGCGCCATGTGAAGGCCGAGCTGCAAAGATTGCAGAAGGCCCTTAACAGCATTAAGGGGTAACGCACCACTTTGATTGCCGACCGGCAGGCGTCGTTGCACGATGCGCCTCTTAGCAGATTCACGTTTTTTTCAGAATTTCACCGACACGCCACACGATTTCCACAAAAGCACGACTGGTGTGGCCTACATAAGCAGGAAATGCATTTAATGCGGAGAACGAAACCGAGTAGGAGGTTACACCTATGATTAGTGCTTACCTCCTACTCGGTTTATTGTTGTCTCTCTCAGGCCGCCTGTGGCCTCAGAGAGGAGAAAATGCGATCAGAATGGCAGGTCGTCGTTAGGCTGCGGTCCGGCAGCAGACTGCTGGTCGAAGGTTGCCGCCTGAGGAAAAGCATCGGCGGCTTGAGGAGCAGGACCAGCTTGAGGGGCAGTCTCATTGACGACTTCGGCCTTCCATCCGCTGATGTTGGTAAACCAACGGCCATTGTATTCGTGGCTGTCGATATCAAAACTAAGGTTAACAGTCTGTCCCACCTCGAGTGGATACTGGTTGGCACGTTCGCCGAAGAAACTGAAGAATATCTTCTTGGGATAAGTTTCCTGTGTCTCAAGCACGTATTCCTGTTTGCTCCAAGCGTTGCCGGTCTTTGAAGTACCGCTTACCGGGGGCAGTTTCACAATGATTTTTCCTTTAACTTCCATTGCTTGTTATTCAGATTTAAACAATTTATAAATTCAATTGACTGAAGCCCGACATGACAATGCAATCAAGCACGCATCGGGCATGGAATGCAAAGTTAATAAAATGATTCGTAACGTGGCAGGAGTTGCCCAGCTTTTTTGAGAAAAGAAATTTTCACACGGCTACAAAAAGCAGCCATATTGACTGACTGGAACCGCCCGAGCCACAGTCGGCGCCGGCGTATACTCCACAACCGCTGACACTGCGCCAAAGCCTGAAAAAGTGTGAAGCAAATTGGCGCATGTGGCCATAAAAGCGTATCTTTGCCACACATTAAAACACATTTCGCACAAGCATTATAATGACAGAAACAAACGAGTTAGTAAAAAGTATCGTAGAAGGAATCAGAGACCGCAAAGGGAAAGAAATCACCCTTGTGGACATGAGCGACAAAGAGTATGCCACCACACAAGGGTTTGTAATATGCACCGGCACGAGTAACATGCACGTCGACGCCATAGCCGACAGCATACGCGAGACAGTGGAGAAACAGTTGGGCACGCGCCCCTTCAATTACGACGGCTACCGCAACTCAGAGTGGATTGTGATTGACTATGGCACGATTTATGCACATATATTCTTGCCCGAGTATCGCGAGCGCTACAAGCTTGAGGAGCTATGGAACGATGCAACGCTTAAGCATCTGCCAGATGAAGAGTAGCAACCGGTCCCGGACGTCACACTGCATTTTATTAATTTAATCAACATCAATGAATCCATCATTCAACAAAAATAGCGGAGGAAAGCGACCACGGTTTAGCATCACATGGATGTATGTTATAATCATGGTCCTGCTATTAGGCATCTATTTCTTCAACGACAACGGGTCGGGGTCGAACCAGATGAGTTACACTGAGTTCTGCTCCATAGGCGAAAAAGGCGGTTTCAAGAGCATCGAGGTGTACACCAACACCCAGGAAGCCCAGGCCACCCTCACCGATGCCATGGCGAAGAACATGGGCCATGGCGCGGCCAACGCCATGGGCAACCAGGTGCCAAGAAAAGTGCGCACAACGGTTCCATCGACCGACAAGCTTGACGACAAAGTGGCACAGTGGAACCAGAGCGGAGTGTTCCGCGGCAACGTCACCTACACCAAGGCGAGCGACTATTCGTCGCTGTTGTGGTCGTTCGGCCCGATTATCCTGCTCATTATCTTCTGGTTCTTCTTTATGGGCCGCATGTCGGGAGGCGGCAGTGGCGGCGGCGTGTTCAGCGTGGGCAAGTCGAAGGCCAAGCTGTTTGACCGCGACAATACTGACAAGGTGACATTCAAAGACGTGGCAGGACTCGCCGAGCCCAAACAGGAGGTGGCCGAGATTGTCGACTTTCTGAAAAACCCGCAACGCTACACCAACCTAGGAGGCAAGATACCCAAAGGCGCACTGCTCGTGGGCCCTCCGGGAACGGGAAAGACACTGCTGGCAAAGGCCGTGGCAGGCGAGGCCAACGTGCCGTTCTTCTCGATGAGCGGTTCAGACTTCGTGGAGATGTTTGTGGGAGTAGGAGCTTCGCGCGTGCGCGACCTCTTCAACAAGGCCAAGGAGAAAGCCCCGTGCATCGTGTTTATCGACGAAATCGACGCCGTGGGCCGAGCACGCGGCAAGAATCCCAACATGGGCTCCAACGACGAGCGTGAGAACACGCTTAACCAGCTGCTGACCGAGATGGACGGTTTCGGCACCAACTCGGGTGTGATTGTGCTTGCGGCCACCAACCGAGCCGACATCCTCGACAAGGCGCTTCTGCGCGCCGGACGTTTCGACCGCCAGATATATGTGGACCTGCCCGAGCTCAACGACCGCAAAGAAATATTCAACGTGCACCTGCGCAAGGTGAAGCTTGACGGCAGCGTCGACCTTGAGATGCTTGCAAGGCAGACGCCGGGATTCTCGGGCGCCGACATCGCCAACGTGTGCAACGAGGCAGCCCTAATAGCTGCACGACGCAACAAGAAAGCTGTGCAGCGCCAAGACTTCAACGATGCTGTCGACCGCATTATCGGCGGACTGGAGAAACGGTCGAAGGTGATGACCGAAGAAGAGCGCCGCTCGATAGCCGTGCACGAGGCCGGACACGCCACAGTGAGCTGGCATCTGAAATATGCCGATCCCATCATCAAGGTGACAATTGTGCCACGCGGCAAGGCTCTCGGAGCGGCATGGTATCTGCCCGAAGAGCGTCAGATAGTGCCAAAACAGGCATTGCTCGACAAGATTTGCTCCCTGCTCGCCGGTCGTGTGGCCGAAGAGAAAGTGCTTGGATGCATCAGTACCGGCGCACTCAACGACCTTGAGCGTGCCACCAAGATGGCCTATGCCATTGTCACCTACTATGGCATGAGCGACCAGTTGCCCAACTTGTCGTATTACGACTCGTCAGGTCAAGCCTACGGTTTCACAAAGCCATACAGTGACGAGAATGCCAAGGTGATAGATGCCGCGGTTCAAAACATAATCAACGAGCAATACAAGCGTGCCCGCGAGATTCTCGACAAGTATGCCGACGGCCATCACGAGCTTGCCGAGCTATTGCTGTCGCGCGAGGTGATATACACTGAAGATGCTGAGAACATTTTCGGCAAGCGTCAGTGGAAATCGCGCACCGAGGAGATTATGAATCAAGAAGACAAGTCGGAGAAAAAGGGCGTGGAGGACGATAACCGCAAGCAGCCTGCCGGCAATGGGGAAAATGCCGAAGATCATGACAGCGATGCCGAGCAGCCAGCCGGCAGCACCGATGGAACCGCCAGCCAGGCTGGTGGGGAAGCTACTGCACCCCCGCCTTTCAACAAGGAGTAAGCATCCTATAACACTCGACTAATAACACATCGGAGCGTCCCTAATGTGGCGCTCCGATGTCGTTTTTTATTGTGAGGCTGAATGTAAGGCTATTTGCGGCAATATAGTCCTAAATAAATAACGGGCATGAAAAAAGTGAGGTTGTGTTATGGAACGCAACTCCTCAAATTTGTGTGACAACAAGTATATTGTAATCTATAATAAATCGGAAATAAGAAATCCTTACTTTACCAACTTGCAAATGAAGCCATAACAGCGCCCCAAAACAATGGCTATTGGACAAACAATGTAAAGTGAGGCACATGTTACACTAACGATAACTTTCTTAAAAAAATCTGTAATCTTTTTCATATTAAAATTATTTTTATTGTTACTTACACTTTTATTCTACAATAAATAGAAATATAATCCAAACATAAAGAGGTTAATTTTTCTTAAAAAATGGGTTCCCATTTTTTAAAAAGTCAAAAATTTTTCTGGAATTTTTTTTGAAGGGGGTATTTCTTTAAATAAAGAGGTGAGTGTGGAGTTGATGGTTGTGGTGAATTAGTGGGTTGGGAATTTTTTTTTTGAAAATTTTTTAAAAGAGATAGAGAGAGAACAGCACCCCCAAAAACCCGAAACACATAGGTAGCCTCTGAATAAGGGGTTATGGGGGTAGCCCCTATATAGGGAGGGGTATGTGTAGGGGTTTAGTAGTCCTATATTATTTTAATCCTTATACCAATATCCATAAACACACCTGGTGCCGTTTCTTGAAGGGTCGTACATGCGGTTTGTGCTCCCTTTAATTTTGTGTTTTGGGTGTTTTTATTGTTTGTTCGTAAATGTGCCATGTGGATGGGAAAGCCTTTCTAAAAGCCGTTGTATAAAGCCCAGGATACTATACCGAGGGGTAATTGAGGTGCGATAGACACGTTCCCACGACATTTGTTTATTATTGAAGTTCAGGTTACAGGTTGTGAATGTGATCAATAACTATATTTTCTGAAAGCTTATTTGAAAGTAAGTTAACGCAAGTGTCTAAATATATTTTCCGTTTATTGAAATGTGTATGATGTATTATATTGGTAAAGTGCTTATATTAGTCTGTTTAATGCGTTCTAATGCATTGTTTTGGGGGTAGATGAACACTTTATTGGATTGACAATGAAAAGGCGTTAGAATGGAAATGTGGAGGCTTTGTTGTGTCGTCATGCCTGGTAGAGGGTAAGTGGCAGTCATAAGTGAGTAGTACTAATATAGTAAATAACTTTCAAAAATCATTGAATAAATGAAGAAAAATAAGGTAAAAAATTCTTTGTTATTTTGATAATAATTGAAAGTAATTGTTTATATTAGTAGTGTAAGATTAAAGGTACTAAAAAAGGAGTGCTGCCCTGTTAGGAAAGCACCCCTATCTTATTTATTGTGTGGGTGGGTTAATTTTAAATCCTGTATCCATCTAGATCAGATGTTATTTCACAGTCTTTTGAGTTAATTTCATCAAGAATAGCACCCAAATCATGGGTGTTAACCCTGTCAAGCCGAATTGTATCGTCAGCGCCATCGGTTGTAATGATAAATAAATCTCCATCATTGTCCTTATAGATGCCGTCAAATGTGAAAGACTCGCCACAAACGTAGTCGGTAAATGTGTCACTTTCAACAGGTTCATTGAATAATATAGCTGATCCGTTATCTACCTGGGCAAGAGCAGAATTGATACCGCAAACGATTTCATTTCTAAGATTGTTAAGAATTTCAGTGTACATCATAATTGCTATGTTTTTAGAGTTATTGAATAATTGATTATTGTATTTACAAGATAATATCTATTTTTCAAAAATTATCGAAATTAGCAAAGAAGTTGCGAATTTTTTTAATGAATAGAAATTCCTGGGGATTGCAATTTTCCTCCACATAAACAAATGTTGCAAGTGCAGAAAGGAAGGCAACAAAGACAACGAATAAAGATGCCTGGGTTTTTATGTTAGAAGTCACTAACAATGTTAATGACCAAATATATAATATCCACATAAAGCGGTTTGCGAGCCAAAATTTGAATGTATTCTTTTTCATAATTGTTATTTAATTGATTACACATACAATATAAAACCTATTTTTCAAAAATTGTGGAAATA
>CAVIEK010000139.1:1363-5978 GCA_963641805.1 Bacteroides fragilis | reverse complement strand
TCACATAGAAACATATATATAAAATTAAAAACGAAGGTTTATGAATAAACTGTTACTCCTTTCTTCAATGTGCGCATTCTCGGCAGTGTCGCTTTGGGCTCAGCCCCGTGTTGAGCAGCGCAGTGCCGCCGAGGCGGGTGCACTTTTCAGCACACAAGAAGTTGTGTCGCCGTCGGCAATTGTTGAGCAGGCTCAGGCCTCTAAGTCTCTCGTGAGGACTCTATCCGACGGGTCGAAAATCGTCTATAGCCGTCAGGCCGATGGCACTGTGAGCAAGCAACTGGTCAAGTCGCTTGCCAGCCAAGGCGTGGGAAGTATACAATCTTCAAGGTCATCGGCAGCTAAGGCTCAGAAGGCATCGGGCACATCAAATTACACTCTCTTGGAGAGTTTTGAGTATTGGAATGGTACCGACGATGACTGGATTCCGTCTAACTGGTCGCGCATTGTGAGCGCCGACACCCTCAAGAATTACAACGGCAACTGCACATGGCACGTGGCCGGAGCTTCGCTTTTCGGCCCCTCGCCGGCTGCCGGAATGTGTATGGCTGTGGTTAATGCGGCCATACAATACGATGACTCATACCAGGTGCATGCCTATCCGCAAGACGAGTGGCTCATAAGCCCCGAGTTCTCGCCCAAGGCCAATGAGAAACTGATTTTTACTGCCGGCTATTCGCCGTTTTTCCTTTTCGACATAACCAATGGTGTCGACTGGTCGACGATGTCGTTCACAAAAAAACAGGTATCGGCTACTCTGCAAGTGTATGTGCGTGTCGACAGTGGCGAGTGGAAGAAGGCGTTCGATGTTTACGATTTATATAAGGACTACACATTCGAGGAGCTCTTCGATGGTTATACCGATGTGGCCAATTACACCCACTCCGTGTCGCTTGCCGACTATGTAGGCAAGAAGGTGCAGGTGGCATTCCGTTATGTGGGAAGCGACGGCAATGTGATTTCGGTCGACCTCGTCAAAGTCGCCGTTCCACATCCTACTGCTGCCTACACTCGTCCGGAAGGCGCTTTCTATTTCGGATTCAGCGACGATTACCGCTTTGTGTCCGACAGCAAGAGCCGCTCGCTCATGCTCACACCTGCCTATGCCGACCAGTCGTGGACTAATGAGTCGAACGGTGAGAGTGAAAGCTTCACTTGGAAATTCGACAAGCAAGACGGATCCTCGACCACCGACAGCAACCCCGACTTGGCGTTGAACTATAAGCGTAATTACGACTCACAATACAACTGGTTCAATGTTCCGTCGCTTACGGCAAGCGCCGAAGGTGGCGTCGATTCCACTTATCAATGGAACGGTTTGGCTATCCAAGCCGGCGGCGAGGCTTTGTATAAGGGTTCCGATGGCACCACCACTTACTATGGTGTGGGAAACTATGACATTACCAACAACAAGTTCTACGCACTTTCATCGGGAGGCAAAGGTCTCTATGGTTATTACGATGGCATAGATAATGTGTGGACGAGTCTATTTGGTGTGGCAAAGGCCCATGTATATTGCCTTGGCAACATGTTTGAGAAGCCCCTTGTGCCTTACCGCCTCAAGAAAGTGTCGGTTTTGGGTACCGGTACGTTTAAGGACGATGCCGACCTGCACCTGACGGTGATTCGCATCAAGAACAACACGTTGAGTGATACTATTGCCACTGCCAGATGCAAGGGCAGCGACGTGGTCACCACCACCATAAGCAACCAACCCTACGTGTCGATCCCGTTCTCGTTTGTCGATGCCGAAGGCAAGGCCGCCTCAGTGCTCATAGAGGACGATATCTTTGTGGCATTTGACAACTTCGACAATAGCAACACCACTCAATTTGCCGCCTATCAGAGCGGTCCCGACCCATTCAAGGAGACCAACGGCTACTTCTTTGTCTCCCGCACCGATACTGCCGGCAATGTAACCAATGCCCTGCACTCGCTTGCCGTGCTTTCTACACAGGCAGGCAAATGCTACAGCTCATTCCTGTTCAACCTCTATGCCGACTATGGATGGTTCAGCCTGGTTGACGATGACGTGCAATATAACGAAGATGGTGAAGTGAATGTGGCTCTTGGTGCCACATCGGCAAGCAAGACCTATAATGTGGAAGCCTCAACAGCCGCCTCGGAATGGACTGCTGAGTTTGACACCGACGACAAGAGCGCTCCCGATTGGCTTACTGTGAAACTTGCCGACAACAAACTGTCGACCGATGTGGTTGACGGCCGCGGCACCATTACAATAGTCGCCACCGATCTCCCTGATGGCGTGGATGAGCGTAGCGCGACAGCCCACATTGGCAATATGGGAGGCGGTGAATATCAATTCAACATCACCCAAAGCAATTCGACTGGAGTGGGCACAATCAGCACATCGGTAATCGGTGTGGCAAGCGTGGGCGGCAACTTCGCAATTTCGGCCCCTGCGGGCGTGAAGAGCGTGAGCGTGTACTCAGTTGCTGGCCAGCTTGTGAAGACGGCCGCCGTCAACGGCAGTACAGTGGTCAATGCCAGTGACCTCGCACATGGCGCTTACTTGCTGCGTTTCAGCAACGGCAAGACCGTGAAGGTGATTAAGTAAGGCAAATCTCGCATAAAGCGACATAGGCGAGTGGCTCGCTCATGTGACACTGCCACTCAAATCCTAAAAAAACAGACCGCAAAGCATGGCTCCTGCATTCACGTGAGGGAGTCGCTTTGCGGTCTGCTTTTAGGCGCTGTGCCGGCACGGGTGTGTTAATCTCGATGGTGAGAGACTGAAAAGTCACGGCTTTGCACCGCCAATGTTGCCAATTGTGATTTAATTTGTATCTTTGCCAAGAATAGGCTAAGACACAGTGAGATGCCGGTGTCTTAGAGATGGAAAAAACAGAATATTAATTATAACAAACAAAAAGAAACATGAAAAAGATAGTTTTGCTGGCCTTGGCAGCCATCGTGGCATGCTCGGGTGCAACTGCTAAAACCACTGCCACCAAGGCAAAGGCCAAGTCTAAAAAAACCACAGCGACGGTTCAGAGTCCACAGTTGACCAATGCTCAAGCGGGTAAGAAGTGGTTCGTTGAGGAACGTTACGAAAAGGCTCTGCCTTATCTGCTTAAAGCTGTTGACGAAGGCGACCTCGATAGCAAGGTGCGCCTGGCCTATATGATATTCACCGCTCAGGTGCCTGAATACAGCATCGATCAGCAGCAAGCCGTGCAGATGCTCGATGAGTGCATAGAGGCAGGCTCGGTATATGCCATTGAGCGAAAGGGCTTTTGCATCTTGGCAATGTCGCCCGACGAGAAGAGTGCAAAGCTTGAGGGCATTGAGCTGCTGAAGCAGGCGAGTGACAAGGGCAACGGTGATGCCTCAGCCGAGCTTTTCAACGCTTACCGCGAGGGTGTGAAGTCGTATGCCAGCGGAGAGTATTATCTTGAGCCTAACGACTCGACGGCCACTGCCTATGTGCGTCTTGCCGCCGACCAGGGCAATCAGGAGGGTATTGCCTATACCGGCCTTTATACCTATATGGGCACCCACGGTGTTGCCCGCGACACAGAAGCTGGTGTGAAACTTCTTGAGAAAGCCTACGGCATGAGCGAGCGTTTCTTCACCACCAACTGCCTTGAGCCTGCTGCCGCTCTGGTCAAATATTATAACGAGAGTGGCAACCGAGCCAAAGCAACCCGCATCGCCACTCTGCTCAAAAAGTATCATCCTACTGAGTTCTAAAAAAGCAGTCACGCGCTATGAAGAAGTATTATATGGCAATCAACGGAGAGCAACTGGGGCCTTTTGAATTGGGCGAGTTGCTTGGTGCCGGACTCACACAATCCACCTTGGTGTGGTGCGAAGGCATGCCGCAGTGGCAGCCGGCTTCACAGATTCCTGAGTTGGCCCGCCTCTTTCCGCCGTCAATCGCGTCCGTGCCCTCACCCGTGCAGCCCAAACCCGATTGCTGGCTTGGCTGGGCGGTAGCCGCCACAATAATTGGTTTTACCATGTGTGGTATCATCCCGGGTGTTTTCGGCATATTGGGTATCGTCGGCGCCAATGAGTCGGAGTCGCTATGGCGTGCCGGACGCTATGTTGAAGCCGAGGCACGTGCGGTCAGCGCACGCCGCTGGGTGAAGGTGAGCGGTATTGTCATGCTGGTCGAATTCATACTTTGCCTCCTCTTTTTCTTTATTTTCGTGGTGACCTTAATGGGCTCAAGCATCAGTTCTTGTTAGGCAAGCAACCCTGCTGTTTCTAAAAAAAACACCAGCGGTGCCGGTTCTCTATGGCGGGAATCGGCACCGCTGCCTTTGTGTGCGTAAAGGTGCCAGACGGCCGCGACTTTAATCTATGCGCACATAATCCTCTCGCACTGCATGGTAAGGCTGCAACGACAGGAGCGGGAATGACAGTAACGATAAGTTGCTGCCATTCCCGCTCCTATGTGTGCCCTGGGGTTAACCCTTATTTCTTTCTCTTGGAGCCTGGGCGCCTGCGTGAGCCTTCACGCACCTCGCGTCGGGTGCTGTTGCCGCGCGCACCTCGGCGCTGGCGGTTGGAGGCGCGTCCGCCCTCATGACTGCCGCGACGGCGGTCGTCCGACGACTGGAATCGGTTGCTTTGTGTGATTGGGGCC
>CAVIEK010000139.1:0-1353 GCA_963641805.1 Bacteroides fragilis | reverse complement strand
ATGTGATGAGAGCCGGCAGGGTTCTTTTTGTCGACAAGAGCAAAGTCGAGTTGCTTCTTGATGAGGTCGGCACGGGCCACTTGAATGGTAATCTTGTCGCCAAGCTGGTAGCGGTGGTGCGTGCGTCGGCCGATTAGGCAATAATTCATCTCGTCGAACTCATAGAAGTCGTCATCAAGGTCGCGCACTGGAATCATGCCCTCACAGTGGGTCTCGTCGACTTCCACATAAAGGCCCCATTCGGTCACGCCCGACACATGGCCGTCGAACACGCCGCCCAGGCGGTAGCCCATAAACTCCACTGCCTTATATTTGATAGAGGCCCTCTCGGCATTGGCGGCAAGTTGCTCTTGTGCGCTTGAGTGCTGGCAGTCTTCCTCCAGTTTCTCTTGGCTCACGCTGCGGCTGCCTTTCTCGGCATAGCGGTCGAGCAGGCGGTGCACCATCATGTCGGGGTAGCGGCGTATTGGCGAAGTGAAGTGTGTGTAGTAGTCGAAGGCCAAGCCGTAGTGGCCGACGTTAGTGGTCGAGTAGACCGCTTTCGACATGGAGCGTATGGCCAGAATTGAGAGCATCTCTTCTTCGGGCTTGCCTTTGATGTCATCGAGCAGCTTGTTGATTGAGCGGTTCACCTCGCGGGCGCTTCCCTTGATTTTCACCTTGTAGCCGAAGCGGGCGGCAATGTCGGCAAAGTTCGACAACTTGTCTTTGTCAGGCTCGTCGTGTATGCGATATACAAAAGCCTTCGCTTTCTTGCCCTTGCCCACTTTGCCTATGTGCTCGGCCACCTTCTTGTTGGCCAGCAGCATGAATTCCTCGATGAGCTTGTTGGCTTCCTTCGACACATGCAGGTGCACGCCTATCGGTTTGCCGGTCTCGTCGATGTCAAACTCAATCTCCTCGCGGTTGAATGCCACTGAGCCTTCGGCGAAGCGCTGTTTGCGGATGCTTTGTGCCAGCTCGTTGAGTTTGAGAATCTCGTTGGCGAAGTCGCCCTTCCCGGTCTCTATCACCTGTTGAGCGTCCTCATAGGCAAAGCGGCGGTCGCTGCGTATAACTGTGTGGCATATGTCGTAGCTCACCAACTTGGCGTTGTCGGTGATTTCGAATATCACCGAGAAGGCAAGTTTCTCCTCGTTGGGACGCAGAGAGCACACGTAGTTGCATAGGCGGTCGGGCAGCATGGGAATTGTGCGGTCGACCAGATAAACCGATGTGGCGCGCTCGTAGGCCTCCTTGTCGATGATTGAGCCGGGCGTCACATAGTGTGTCACGTCGGCAATGTGCACACCCACTTCCCAGTTGCCGTTTTCGAGCTTCTGGATTGAGATGGCGTCGTCGAAGTCTTTAGAG
>CAVIEK010000138.1:0-6011 GCA_963641805.1 Bacteroides fragilis | reverse complement strand
TCAAACGCTTTTTCCAACATTTTACCTAATTTTGCACTTGCTGTTGGACTCTACACATTGAAATTATTTAGGACAATATTGACACGATTGTGGCATATTGGGTTGCAGACATGGATATATTTTATTAAATTTGCAAACTTTTGGCTTTATACGTTGCTAACGACAATGGAACAAGAAATTGCCCTTAGCTTCACAAACATGACAAAAGTACCGCTATTAGGGCGCTCAAGCCACTGTCAGCAAGCCGACAGGTGTATTGGCACAGGTTTTGTTCTATAAGAATTGCATTATTTTCAAAAGATAAAGGAAAAACATGAGACAACTCAAGATTGCACCGGGCATCACATCCCGAGAGCTTACGCTCAACAAGTATCTGCAAGACATTAGCCGTATTCCGCTGATTTCGGTTGACGATGAGGTGGAGTTGGCACAGAGAATAAAAGAAGGAGACCAGCAAGCTCTTGACAAACTTGTGGGTGCAAATTTGAGATTTGTGGTTTCGGTAGCCAAGCAATATCAGAATCAAGGTCTTAGTCTGCCCGACTTGATTGACGAGGGAAACATCGGCTTGATTAAGGCTGCGAAGAAGTTTGATGAGACCCGAGGCTTTAAGTTCATCTCTTATGCCGTGTGGTGGATTCGCCAATCTATTCTGCAAGCCATTGCCGAGAAGTCAAGAATCGTGCAACTGCCACTTAACCAAGTGGGCGCACAAAACAAAATAGGCAAGGCAGTGGCAAAGTTTGAACAGGAGCACCAGCGTAAGCCTTCACCCGATGAGCTGGCCAAGATTCTCGATGTCCCGGCCGACAAGATCAGAACAGCGATGAGGGTTACCGGCCGTCAGGTCTCGGTTGACGCACCTTTCTCTGAAGACGAAAGCAACAGCCTGCTCGATGTGATGCCTAATGAAGACACCCCATCGACCGACCAAACGCTCACTCAAGAGTCTCTCGCCAAAGAAGTAAACCGTGTATTAAGCCTGCTTGACCCACGCGAGCGCGAGATCCTGAAAATGTTTTTCGGCATCGGTTGCCAAGAACTCACTCTTGAGGAGATAGGGGCAAAATTCGACCTAACCCGCGAGCGAGTGCGACAAATCAAGGAAAAAGCAATACGTAGGCTAAAAGGGCAAAAAAGCGAGTTGCTGAAATCTTATCTCTGCTAAAAAAGCATAGTGTCACATTAAAAATGGCATTCTACGCAGTCGGCTACTGTTGCTGGCTGCGTTTTTTCGCATCGAGTTACCTTGCGGCGTTTGTCGAAGTCATGAAAAATGGCTAAATTTGCGTGCTTAAACTCTACACTCAATAGATGAGACAACTTAAGATTACAAAATCGATCACCAACCGCGAAAGCGCGTCGCTCGACAAATACCTCCAGGAAATCGGCCGCAAGGAACTGATTACGGTTGATGAAGAGGTGGAACTTGCACAACGCATCAGGCAAGGTGATCAGGCTGCTCTTGACAAACTTGTAAGCGCCAATCTTCGATTCGTTGTATCTGTAGCGAAACAGTACCAGAATCAAGGATTAAGTCTTCCCGACTTAATCGATGAGGGTAATTTAGGCCTTATTAAGGCCGCACAGAAATTTGATGAAACGCGTGGATTCAAGTTTATCTCCTATGCAGTGTGGTGGATACGCCAATCGATCCTTCAAGCTTTGGCAGAGCAGTCGCGAATTGTGCGCTTGCCGCTTAACCAAGTGGGATCACTCAACAAAATCAGCAAAGAGCTCTCCCGATTTGAGCAGGAGCATGAGCGGCGTCCATCGGCCGCCGAGCTTGCCGACCGTCTGAATGTGCCGGTCGAGAAAGTGACCGACTCGATGAAAGTATCAGGACGCCATATCTCGGTTGACGCGCCTTTTGTGGAAGGCGAAGACAACAGTCTGCTCGACGTTTTGCCCAACGAAGACTCTCCGATGGCCGATCAGTCGCTCAATCAGGAGTCGCTTTCAAAAGAGGTGAACCGTGCACTTGAGCAGCTAAGCCCGAGAGAGAGGGAAATTCTGAGAATGTTTTTCGGTATCAACTGCCAGGAGTTGACGCTTGAGGAGATTGGCGCAAAATTCGACTTGACGCGTGAGCGAGTGCGCCAAATCAAGGAAAAAGCCATACGTAAGCTAAAGGGGCAAAAGAGCCAATTGCTCAAAGCATATTTGGGCTAAACAATTAAGAGACGAAGGAAACATGCAAGGCGGCTTGTCACCAATCAATAACACAAGTGGTGCACAAGCCGCTTTTTATACATCTTTTAGGGAATGAGCCCTACCCACATAACTATAGCTTATTGCGACAGCCGATTAAAAGCATTAACTTTGCAACATATCAAAGCTAAATTTACATCATCGTGAAAAAATTACTGATCCGCATATTGTCGGGCAGCGTGTATATAGCGCTCATCATAGCCTCCATACTACTGTTCCCCATTAGTCCAGCAGCCTTTTTGGGAGTCATGTCGTTGTTTGCCGCCATAGGCACACACGAGTTGTATCATTTAGTTGAAGCCAATGGGCAAAGCCGTCACAACAAGCTCTTGTGCTCAATCGACATGGCAGGATGCGTGGCTCTGATTTTCGGCATGTATTACCTTACTGCCACCACGTGCTCAGCTCCGGCCATATTGCCATTTTTGGCATATGTGATAATACGTGGAATCGTGATGCTCTACCAACCAGGCGAAAATGCCATAGCAAACATCGAGAAGTCATTTACGGCCATCGTCTACGTAGCGATGCCATTGTCAATTTTGAGTGCGATTGCCAGTATGACCAACCCACGCATGGTTCTGGCCCTATTTATTTTCATTTGGGTAAACGATTCGGGCGCATTCCTTGTGGGCAGCCTCATGGGCAGGCACCGACTCTTTGAGCGCATCTCGCCCAAGAAGTCATGGGAAGGCTTTTGGGGCGGATTTACCGCTTGCATACTTGTGGCTTGGCTTATTTTCAGCAATTTCAATGACTTCTTTATCGGTCCCTCACTTGCAACATGGATTGGGCTAGCTATGGTAACATCGGTTTTTGCCACTTTCGGCGACCTGGTGGAGTCGCTGTTCAAGCGTACTGCAGGGGTGAAAGACTCCGGCAAACTGCTGCCGGGACACGGCGGCATCCTCGACCGTATCGACAGTCTGCTGCTGGTGTCGCCAGCAGCCTTGTCCTACTTATTGATATTGACTTTTATCTTTAATGAAATATAAAAAACAAAATGACAGACCAGCGTTATGACCTGCGTGGAGTGTCGGCATCGAAAGAAGATGTACACAACGCAATCAAGAACATCGACAAGGGAATTTTTCCTCTTGCATTTTGTAAAATAATCCCCGACGTGCTAGGCGGCGACCCAGAATATTGCAATATTATGCATGCCGACGGCGCCGGGACCAAATCATCGCTTGCCTACACATACTGGCGAGAGACCGGAGACTTGAGCGTGTGGAAAGGCATAGCCCAAGACTCGGTGGTGATGAACATCGACGACTTGCTTTGCGTGGGTGCAACCGACAATATACTGCTATCCTCCACCATTGGGCGTAACAAAAACCTAATCCCAGGTGAGGTTATAGCCGCCGTAATCAACGGCACCCAGGAATTCATCGACGAGATGAAGGAACTAGGTGTAAACATCATTTCAACCGGAGGTGAGACCGCCGATGTGGGCGACCTCGTGCGAACCATAATAGTTGACAGCACTGTCACCTGCCGAATGCGCCGCGACCAAGTGATCAATAATGCCAACATTAAAGGTGGTGACGTGATTGTAGGCCTCGCATCTTATGGGCAAGCCACATATGAGAAAAGCTACAACGGGGGCATGGGCAGCAACGGACTTACTTCGGCCAGACACGATGTGTTTGCCAAATACTTGGCTGAAAAATATCCTGAAAGCTACGACAAGGCAGTACCGGAGCAACTGGTCTACTCTGGTGGAAAGAAACTCAGCGACGCAGTAGACGGTGTGAGCGTAAATGCCGGACAACTTGTGTTATCACCCACACGCACCTACGCTCCTGTAATAAAGAAATTGCTTGATCTCATGCGTCGCGACATTCACGGGATGGTACACTGCACAGGCGGTGCCCAGACTAAAGTGCTGCACTTTGTGGAAAACAAGCATGTGATAAAGGACAACATGTTTGCCATACCACCACTGTTCAAGCTCATACAAGAGCAGTCAGGCACCGACTGGAAAGAAATGTACAAAGTGTTCAACATGGGACACCGCATGGAAATATACGTTGCCCCACAAGATGCCGACAAAGTGATTGCCGTAGCTCAAAGCTATGGAATAGACGCACAAATTATAGGACACGTTGAAAATGCCGATGCCAACCGACTCACAATCAAGTCAGAAGCCGGAACATTTGAATATTAGCATCCATGCGCAAGCCTCTCCACATAGCATCGACAATTGCAATGGCTACAGCAACATTACTGTTAGCTGTCTCATCTTGCTCTGTGAGAGGCAAAAGCAACAGTCACAAAGGGCATGCCCTACCCGACTCTCTTGTTGTGGGCACAGTATATAGCCCCACCGGTTTCTTTATCGTTAAAGGCGACACGTTAGGCTACGACTACGACCGCATCTGCGACTTTGCAAAAGACAAAGGCATCGGCATCAAGTTTGTTGTGGGGCACAACTTGAGTGAGCTCATAGAACTGCTCAACAGCCATAAGATTGACATTATAGCCCACGAAGTGCCCCAGACCGCCGAATTCAAGCAATCGGTGCTGAACTGCGGAATTGCCGACACCACCTATCAAGTGCTCGTGCAGCCCAAAGGAGCACATGCTGCGACCGATGTGACCGATCTTGTGGGTCGGAACGTGTATGTAGAGGCCAAGTCGCGCTACGAGGCAAGAATCCGCAACCTTGACAATGAAGTGGGAGGCGGTATCAAAATCCACTCTGTTGACAACGACACTGTTGTGACCGAAGACTTGATAGAAATGGTTGCCGAAGGGAAATTGCCAATGACCATTGCCGACAGCGACATTGCCCAATTCAACAACACTTACTACAGCAATCTCGATATAAGCCTCAAGATAAGTTTTCCACAACGTTCGTCATGGGCCGTCAGCAAGAGCGACAAATGGCTTGCCGACACAATTGACAACTGGAGCAATTCAACCACAGGGCGCCAACTCACAAAAAGCATAAAGCGCCGATACTTTGAGATGTCGAAACAAATCGCAGGTGATGTCGACAGCACAAAAGTTTCCAAGGTTCAATCCAAAGGACCTATCTCAAGTTACGACCAAATTTTCAAGCAGTATGCCCAAAATGGCAATTGGGATTGGCGTCTGCTTGCGGCCATTGGCATGACCGAATCACGGTTTCAAACCAATGCGGTCTCATGGTCGGGAGCAGTGGGTATCATGCAGGTGATGCCTAGCATAGGACGGAGTCATGGGGTGAAATCACGAAGCGAGCTTGCCCAGCCGGCCACCAACGTCAAGACAGCCGTGCTGTGCCTTAACGACATCAATAGCTACTTAAGCACAAAAGTAAGCAACAAGGCAGAGCGTCAACTGTTTATCCTTGCTTCATATAATGCCGGGATCGGCCACGTGTGCGATGCCATTGCGTTGGCCCGCAAATATGGCAAGAACCCACAAGTGTGGTATGGAAACGTGGAAGAGGCCATACTTTGGAAATCAAAGCCAGAGTATTATAACGACCCTGTATGCAAATACGGATACTTCAGAGGGCGTCAAACCGTGGCTTATGTAAAGGAGGTTGAGCGCCACTATAATCGATACAAGAACAAAGTAAAATAATCAAAACACACAACTAATTATGAAAAAGACTTATTTAACCACCGCCGTGGTGCTGGCAATCGCCTCATCTACTATGTTCAGTTCATGCATAGGCAGTTTTGCCTTGACCAACAAGGTGCTTGCGTGGAACAAGCAAATTGGCAGCAAGTTTGTTAACGCACTCGTGTTTGTGGGATTCCACATTCTCCCGGTATATGAATTGTCGTGCCTTGCCGATATATTGG
>CAVIEK010000137.1:0-6011 GCA_963641805.1 Bacteroides fragilis | reverse complement strand
GCGCATGCCGCCCCTGCGGCTGCGATGATGCGTGCCTATAGAGTTACGATAGCAAATACAGTTTTTTTTGACAAGAATACACTCAAAGATTATGATGAAGAAATTTATCCTTGTGGTATGTGGGTCGTTTGTGGGTGTCACATTAAGCCTCGTACTGTTCACTGTGGCAGCGGTCATTTTCAGCTTTGCCATCATGACCTCGATGGGAGCCTCGACCGCCACAAAATCAATTGGCGACAATTCCATACTGCACATCACGCTCGAGGGTGACATGCCCGAGCGCGACGAGAGTGCCGACTTTGACGTCAAGTCATTCATCTTCAACGGAGGCAGACTGCCCGAACAGGGCGTAAGCCTCGCCACACTCAAGAAGGCCATCAGCAACGCGGCCGACAACGGCAAGGTGAAGGGCATCTACCTTGAATGCAAAGGCACCAGCGCCGACGTCGCCACCCTGTATGAGTTGCGCAAGGCTCTGGAGAAGTTCAAAAAAGACTCCAAGAAATTCATCTATGCCTATGGCAACGAGAGCTACGAGCAATCCGACTACTATGTGGCTACCGTGGCCGACAGCATCTTCATCAATCCCTATGGCATGGCCGACATTCACGGCATAGCAGCAGTGCAACCGTCGTTCAAGGGACTGCTCGACAAATTCGACGTTAAGATGCAAGTGATAAGGGTGGGTACATTCAAGAGTGCCGTGGAGCCTTACATCCTCGACAGCATCAGCCCCGCCAACAGGATGCAGCAGATGCACTATCTGGGCAACCTGTGGAAAAACATCTCAGAGACTATGGCATCGAGCCGAAACATCACACCCGAGAAGTTCCAGGAGCTTGCCGACACAATCACAGCCACACAGACAGCCGACTTCCTCAAAGCCAACAAAATCATTGACGCCACTTGTTATGAAAACGAGATGAAAAGCAAGCTGCGCCGAATCACTGGAGTGAACGAAGGCGACGACCTGCCATTCGTGGAGCCGCAAGAGATGGCCGCCAACGGCAAGCCGAAGCACGACGGCAAGAATGAGATTGCCGTGCTCTATGCAGTGGGCGAGATTGACGGCAAACGCGGTGGAATACAGAGCAAGGATATCATTGAGCAAATAGAGGAGCTAAAGAACGACGACGATGTGGCCGGCATGGTTCTGCGCGTGAACTCGCCCGGCGGCAGCGCCTTCGGGTCGGAACAGATATGGAAAGCCTTGCAGGACTTCAAGGCCAGCGGCAAACCATTGGTTGTGTCGATGGGCGACTATGCCGCATCGGGAGGCTACTACATATCAAGCGGTGCCGACCGCATCTTTGCCGAGCCTGTAACCATCACCGGCAGTATAGGCATCTTCGGCATGATGCCGTGCTTCGAAGGCATGGCCAACAAGTTTGGCGTGCATTTCAGCGTGGTCAAGACCAACAAGAACTCAGAATTCGGCACCCCCTTCAAGGCTCTCACAGCCACACAGATTGCCAAGATGCAACAGTATGTGAACCGAGGCTATGACCTCTTCACAAAACGGTGTGCCGCCGGCCGCCACGTCACACAAGACTCCATCAAGGCAATAGCCGAAGGACGCGTATGGGACGGGCAGACCGCGCTCAAGATAGGTCTGGTCGACGAGTTCGGTGGCATCGAAGAGGCCGTAGCCTATGTGGCATCAAAAGCCAAGCTGGGCGACAATGACTACCACGTGGCCAGCTATCCTGAGATCAAAAGCAGTTGGCAACAGATGCTCATGGAGCTTAGCTCACAACAAGCCCAAGCGAAGATGCAACAGGAGATGGGCATGTTCTACACCGCCTACAGTGAGCTTGAGGCCATTCTCAACCGCGACCGTCTGCTGTGCCTGATGCCAAAGCCCGAAATCAGATAACGCCATTATCGCAGCAATCATTCAACAACAGCAAAAAGAACAAAAGACAAGAGAGAGAACTGAGCGACTGTGATCGATTTCAACAAAATATTATCACGGCAACAACGCAAGGCCATAGCCGATGCCATGCTAACCCCACTGTCATGGATCTATGGGGCCGGAGTGGCCATCAGGAACTTCGCCTTCAAGGCCGGCATGCTCAAGCAGGAGGTGTTTGACGTGCCAGTGGTGAGTGTGGGCAACATCACCGTAGGCGGCACCGGCAAGACCCCCCACGTGGAATACCTTATTGAGCACCTATGCAAATATTACCACATAGGGGTTCTCAGCCGTGGATACAAGCGCGACACAAGCGGCTTCATTCTGGCAAGCGCCAATCTGTCGGCAAGCGACATAGGCGACGAGCCATATCAGATTTACCACAAATATGGCAGCTACATCACACTGGCAGTGTGCGAGGACCGCCGCAAAGGCATACGCGAGATGCTAAAGGTGAACCCCGAGATCAATCTGTTTCTGCTCGACGACGCATTCCAGCACCGCTATGTGAAGCCCAAGGTGAATATTGTGCTTATCGACTACAGCCGGCAACCGGCCGACGACCATCTGCTGCCTCTGGGGTCGCTGCGCGAGCCAGCCCACCAGCTCTATGACAGCAACATAGTGGTAATCACCAAATGCCCGAGTGAGATCAACAGGCTCGACGTGCGCATGGCCCGAGAGAAAGTGGAGCGGTATGTGGCTGCCGAGCACAGAATATTCTTCAGCAACATCAAGTATGCCGGTCCCAAGCCGGTGTTCCCCCTGCGAGCCCCATCGCTCACCAGCCTCGACGAGCTTGGGAGCGACGATCTTATACTGGGACTGACAGGCATTGCCAACCACCGCAGCTTTCTGAAATATCTGCGTGGTTTCGGCACACGCCTCAAGGTGATACACTACGGCGACCACCACAAGTACACACGCGACGATTTCAAATACATCTTCAAGATGCTTGACAGCCTTGAGGGCAAACGCAAGTATGTGATCACCACCGAAAAAGATGCCGTACGCATCCTCAACAACCCGTATTTCCCGCCCACGATGCGCAATTGCATCTATTTCATACCCATCAAGGTGGGATTTCTCCAAGAGGACAACGGCCCCGATTTCATCAGTGAGGTGAGACGCCAGGTCGACGCATAACCGCCCTGCCACCGTTGCTTGCGACAGGCCGATGCGGGCATCCCGCACCACCACACAATAAAAAACACATAATAAAAAATCAATAAAACAGCAATCATGACAGAAAACATCAACTGGCTCGAGCGGATCAACGAAACCGCAGCCTACATCAAATCGAAAGTGGGACAATTGCCCAAAACCGCCATCATTCTCGGTACAGGCCTCGGCGAACTCGTGGAGCACATCGACATCAAGACTGCCGTTCCCTACGAGGAGATCCCCAACTTTCCGGTGTCGACCGTAGAGGGCCACAAGGGCCGCCTCATATTCGGCAACCTCGGCGACAAGTATATCATGGCCATGCAAGGACGCTTCCACTACTATGAGGGTTACTCGATGAAAGAGGTTTCCTTCCCTGTGCGCGTGATGAAAGCCCTCGGCGTGAAGACCCTCTTCGTGTCGAATGCCGCGGGAGGCATGAATCCCGGCTTCAAAATAGGCGACCTGATGATTATCAACGACCACATCAACCTGTTTCCCGAGCATCCACTTCACGGAAAGAACTACGATGAGCTCGGCCCCCGCTTCCCCGGTATGGGACACGCCTATAGCGAGCGCCTGATAGCCAAAGCCAAAGAAATAGCCAAGGCCAACGACATACGCCTAGTGGAAGGCGTGTATGTGGGCACCCAGGGTCCCACATTCGAGACTCCGGCCGAATACCACTATTTCCACGTGATAGGCGGCGACGCTGTGGGTATGAGCACCGTGCCTGAAGTGATTGTGGCCAACCACGGCGGCATGGAAGTGTTTGGCATGTCGGTAATCACCGACCTCGGAATCGACGGAGTGATAGAGAAAGTGTCGCACGAGGAAGTGCAGAAGGCAGCAGCTGCGGCAGAGCCGCGCATGTCGTTTATAATGAAGGAAATCATCAACCAGTTTGAGGAACTCTAAGGAAATGGCAAACACAAGCGAAACCGAGATTTCGACGCTTGGCGAATTCGGCCTTATCGACGAGCTCACCCGCGACTTCAGCACAGTCAACGCCTCGACCGAACTTGGCGTGGGTGATGACTGCGCCGTGCTCAACTACAGCGACAGCGGCAAGCGCACACTGGTCACCACCGACCTTCTCCTCGAGGGCATCCACTTCGATCTCACTTACACACCGCTCAAGCACCTCGGTTACAAGGCTGCTGTGGTCAACTTCAGCGATGTGTATGCCATGGGGGGCACACCGAGGCAAATCACCGTGTCGCTCGGTATCAGCAAACGGTTCACCGTGGAGCACATCAACGAGCTATATGCCGGTGTGCTGTTGGCCTGCAACCGCTATGGAGTGGATTTGGTGGGTGGCGACACCTCGGCATCGGTCACTGGTCTGCTGATAAGCGTCACGTGCATAGGCGAGGCATCAGAGGACGAGATAGTGAGGCGCAGCGGTGCCCGCGACACCGACTTGGTGTGTGTGAGCGGCGACCTCGGAGCCGCCTATATGGGACTTCAGCTACTCGAGCGCGAGCGTGAGGCAGGAGCCGGACAAGACGACTTCCAGCCCGATTTCTCGGGACGGGAATATCTGCTCGAGCGTCAACTCAAGCCCGAAGCGCGCCGCGATGTGATTGAGGAGCTACACCGGCTAGGCATCAAGCCCACCTCCATGATGGACGTGAGCGACGGCCTGTCGAGCGAGTTGCTCCACATCTGCCACGATAGCAAGGTGGGCTGCCGCATATATGAGGAGCGCATTCCCATCGACTACCAGACCGCCGTGATGGCCGAAGAGCTAAACATGAATCTGGTTACCGCAGCCATGAATGGCGGAGAGGACTATGAGCTGCTGTTCACCGTTCCGTTGGCAGACCACGACAAAGTGCAGCAGATGACCACCGCAAAACTTATAGGACGAATCACACGTCCCGAATTGGGCGCCTACCTTGTGCCGCGTGACGACAACGGCGAAGAAATCGAGATCCGTGCCCAGGGATGGAATGCCTTCAAGCAAGAATAAGCCTGGGGGGGGGAAAAATCCCTACCAGCAAAAGCCGTCACCGCTTATTGCATGGTGGTGACGGCTTTTTAGTTATGCAATCCCGGATATTAAGTCCGGGATTTTTTTGCCTATGAAAGAGCACAAGCCAACCCCACCCTGCCGCCAACAATGAATGCGGCAGCCGTCTCCTATCAACCCATTTTCAGTTCAGATTGTGGTGCAGCATTTTAGGCGGCAGCAATTCTATCAATTAACCCCAATTACACATGTTGGGCAACTTTGTTGCACGAACATGAATGACCTTTGCAATATAAAAACAAAGCAAGGAGGAAACAGAAAATGAATGCAACATCACTCGAAATAAACAAAGGCGACCAAGTGTTTGCAACAATGGAGGCCAACGGCCGCATAATTGCCCGCCTATGTGCAATCGACTTTGGCTGTATAGGAGATGTAATAAATGCCGTTTACACTCTGGCAGGCAAGTTTGCCGGAATAGCCCGAGTGAGCATCCGCAACAAATCACGCGGATGGAGCACAGTGATGATGCTGATGCGCCGCACCACAGTTGCCGCTCGCACTGCAATCGCTACTGACGTTGCCACAGGAGCTCCGTCCACAACAACAGCCCAATGCAACACAACGGCAAAGCATCAACCTGCGCGCACGCCCTACCAAAGCACCTCACGGCGAGTTTCCAACACCTTTTGACAATCGGGGCAAATAGCACTCTTACCCCCAGAAAAACGATTTTGGCGAGTTGTTCATATTAGGAATTGCACAAAGTTCCACATCAAATTGAGTAAGAGGAGAAACATAGCTGTTTATTTCACTTCGACAGCTCATGCCGGGCATAATCGGGTAGGAGGTAAATGCTAATCATAAAAGGTATTTGCCTCCTACTTTCACATTTACTGACCTCCCACACCACCGTACGTGCCGTTCGGCATACGGCGGTTTCGTACTTTCTCATCT
>CAVIEK010000136.1:0-6212 GCA_963641805.1 Bacteroides fragilis | reverse complement strand
GCTATGTAATTCCCGCTATTAGGGCTTACTCGGGACTTTCACCCGTTAGACAATGTTCATGCCGAGCATACCCCCAAAAAAAAGGTAGGCAGAGCTTATGCTGCTCTGCCTACCTTATTTGTAGGGTGAGGCGCCCTAATGGCGGGCGCACGGATAGTCTAAGCGATTAATAGGCTGTGAAGTTGGTCACCTTCAATGGAATGGTTGCCGATGAAAGGTTGCCGGCAGCCACGTGATGATAAATGCGGCCAATGTACAGTGTCCAATAGTCGGTGAATGTGACAACCTTGCCATTGGAGTTGGTGTAAGTGAGCTGTCCCTTCGACTCGCCAGTGGTGGCATCGATGCGCAAGATAGTGTTGTAGCGGGTCTGATAGCCGGAACTGTTGAACACAGTCTTCTTCACCGTGGGAGTGAAATAGCTAGTGGCCTCGCCGAATGCGATTGGTGTACCCACAGGCTCATACTCTTTGGTGGAGTCGTTGCGGAAAGCATACTGGATCTTGTCCTTCATAGGTGTGCCGTCGGCCTCATACACGAAGTTGTAGAGACGCATACCGCACTTGTCGGCAGTAGCAGCCGTGCCGGGGAATGTGGGGAAATCGGGAGTCTCCACCACCTTTGGCGCAGCATTTGTGTCATAGACGAACACTATGTAGCGCTTGCCAGCCTCGAGGCCAGTGACCTGATTGCTGTAGACAGCGGTTTTATCCTTGCCTTTAAGCTGCAGTGAAAGCGAGCCGGCATCAACTGTGTAGTAGCGTGACGTGCTACCACTGGGGATGAAGTTGTAAGTGGCAAGGAATGTGGAACCGTTATTGCCATACTCAATACCGTTAATGTCGACGTAGTAGATGTAGTTGGCCGCGATATTGCGCACCGGCACCACATAAGCTATTTGGACGAAAGCCTTCGTCTTGGTGTCTACCTCGGTCATCTGGTAGGTCACGTCCTTGTCGGCGCAAGATGCCACCAATGCCACAAGCAGGCACAATGTTAAATATTTAATATATTTCATTGTATTCACTTTTTAATGGTTGAATGTGATTTATTTGGGCATATCGCCAGGATATGCAAACCAAGGAATTGAGCACTGATAGTCGTTGGCGGCGCCGCTGATAGGTTTCAGAACCTTCAGGTTGTTGAGGTTCCACATGTACTCCGAGTTGTAGCGCGGACGGATGCGGAAGCAGGGAGAGCCGTTGTTGTCGTCGTTGTATGCGCTGCGGCGGTTCTGCACGTTGGCAGGCATCAAGTAGAAGCCCTTATAGACCTTAGAGGCGTCGTCGTCGCCCTTCATTGTGACGGTGCTCTTGTCCCAGCCGTCGCCAAATTTGGGATATTCTCCGGCGTACTTGATGTCGTACATGTACTTGCGCTGGTCAACCCAAACCTCGCTTGCGCCCCAAGGATAGAGGGCGATGAACTTCTGCATCATGATGTGAGAGAGCGAGAAGTCGGCGAGAGAAAGGCCTGCAACGTAAGGACCGTTGAGGTATTCCTGTGCAATCTGGTTGAATGTGGCTGCTGTCACCTTGTCGCCTTGATGGTAGTTCACGCCAGAAATGTTGACCACCTTACCTGCCACAATGTAGCTTGCGGTGAATTCCATATCGGCTGCAAGAGCCTTCTTCCAAGACTCGAATGCGTCGGCCTTGCTGCCATATTTGTATTGAATCTCGGCGAGGTCAAACATCAACTCAGAGTAAGTGGTGAGGATGTAGGGAGCGTCGTTGTGGTAGAGCCAGCGGCCGTCGCCGTCTTTGGCGTCGGTAGCTTTCTCGTTACGGCCATAGACTGAAGGAGCTGTGGCGATGGGGCCCGATGCGCTGGTGAAGCTGCTGCCCACATAGTAGAGGCTGCGCAGTGTTTCCTTGTCGCTGATGGTGGCAAGGCTGTTGCTGTCGGTAGTGCCGAGCTTGAGCAGACGACGCGGGTCAAAGTGGCCGGCCTCTGCTGTGGTGTCGCTGGTGATCTGCTTTGCGGCAAGCAGGTAGGGATAGTGAGCCAGATTGTGAGTGCTGTCGGCATCACGCACCTTGTCACCATTGGCGTCATACTGCGGGATTGTGCCAGTGAAAAGCTGCACTGCATAGTCGTGCTGGAAGTAGCTGTAGCTCAAGTTGCCACGATACACGCCCCAGAAGTTGTTGTAAGCGCTTTGTGCGGCAGCTGCACCACCACCCTCGATCGAGACTGCGGCATTGTCGCTGTTGCTGGTGAACGAGTGGTTCACAGCGTCGATAAAATCGTTGTAATACTTCTCCTTGAAATCGGTCTTGCAAGAGAGCGATGCAAGGTTGCGGGCAATCACAGCATAGGCAAACTTAATCCACTTCTGCTTGTCACCTTTATAAATATAGTCGTTGTTAGTGATGCGGTTGCCATAGTTGGTTTCGTCATCCATCTCAAGATACTCGATAGCCTGCTTGGCCCATGTGCGCACTTGGGTGTAGATGTCTTCCTGATAGTCGTAGTGGTGCGATGTGAGACCGCTCACATAAGCCTCCTTCATTGGGGCCTCACCATTCATCTTGGTAAGGAGATCCCATGAGAACGCCTTCATTGCAAGGCCCATACCGGCGAGAGTCCAGTTCTTGGCAGCAACACTTTGATTGATCATGTTCTCCAAGTTCATACCCTGGCTCCAGTATACCATGCGCCACACCTGACCACCGGCATCGCTTCCCTTAGAGTAGAAGTGGCTGGCAAAAGTTGTGTAGCTCGATGTACCCATCATCTGGGTGAGGGGGGCAAGGGCGCGGATATCGTAATAAATCTCGTTGTAAGCAGCTTCAACACCTGCGAGGTAGAGATAGCCGTCAACGTAGTCGGGAGCGTCGGTGTTCTTGTTCACGTCAAGGTAGTCGTTGCAACTGGTTGCACCTACCGAAAGCAGAACCGCCGAGGCTATTCCATATAATAATGATTTTGTTTTCATTTTAGTGTTTTCTTTTAGAAAGTTAGTGATTAGAAAGTCACGCTCAGACCGCAAGAGTAGGTGCGTGGGTTGGGCAGTGACCAGCAGTCGTAACCTTCACCGCCAGTACCGCCTGCGGCAGCCGACATAGTGTTACCAGCCACGTCGATACCGGTGTAGTTGGTGATGGTGAACAAGTCGTTACCCGACACGTAGATGCTTGCATTTTGCACAGCACCGCCAGTCACGCGGGTGAGCCATGCCTTAGGCACGCTGTAAGAGAGACGGAGCTCCTGGCAACGGATGTAGTTGATCTTGTGCTGTACCCAGTCCTCGTCACCACCTGAGTAGAGAGCCTTGCTCATGTCTACGGCGATAGTGTTGATTGTCGGGTTGTCAGTGTTCTGCTTGCCATCATAGAGCACACCGTCGAACACATAAGTGCCCGATTCACGCAGGGTGACAGATTGAGTGCTCAAGCCGTTGCCCATCATCGAGCGCATGGTGGCGTTGACCACGTCGGCGTGGTAGCGGCCCTGGAACATTGCGCTCAGGCGGAAGTTCTTGTAAGAGAGGCTGGTGGTGATACCGAAGCGCAGCTTAGGCTCACGGTTGCCGAGGATGCTCCACGAAGAGCTTACGCGAGGCAGACCGGTAGTGGGGTCGATCAGCACCTGGCCCTTTTCATTGCGCTCGTAGGCGCGGCCGGTAACGGTGGTGATGGGGTTGTTGAGCATCACGCCGTTGCGGATGTTACCGGAGTTCCAAGTATAGGCGTTGTAGTATTCGGTGAGGTTTTCGGGGAGTTCCACAACCTTGCTGCCGGTGTGTGAGATATTCAGGCCCACATTCCAGCGGAAGTCATTGTTGCGGATCACATCGACATCGACGTGACCTTCCCAACCCCAAGTGTTAAACGTACCCACGTTCATGTTGTTGAGGACGAAGCCAGTGGCGTAGCTCATGCGGAAGCCGGTCACAATCTGGTCGGCGCAGTGTGTGCGGAACATTGTGAAGTCGGCATTGATGCGGTCGTTCCAGAAGCGTCCTTCGAGACCGATCTCATAGCTGGTGGTCATCTCAGGCTTGAGGCTCTTGTTGGGGCCAGTGAAGCCATACTTGTAACCGCCACCGGTGAGGCCAGTAGGCTCAAGCTCGGGGTCGATTGAGAGTGCGGGAGCGTCCTTACCTACCTGGGCGATAGCGCCACGGAGTTTCAGGTAGTTGAGCCAGCTCAGGTTCTTGAGGGCTTTGAGCTCGGTGAACACAAACGATCCCTCGACTGCGGGATAGAAGTAAGAGCGGTTGTCGACGGGAAGTGTCGAAGACCAGTCGTTACGGAAACGGAAGGTGAGGAAGGCCATGTTGTTGTAGCCAAACTCTGCCTGACCCGAGATTGCCTGGATGCGGCGCTTGGTAGAGCGTTTCTTGCTCACCACTGTCGACTCTGTACAGTTGTTGATCGAGTAGAAGTCAATCACCTTGAAGTTGCTGCCGTAGCTGGCGAGGCTGGTGACGCCAGTCTCAACCTGGTGGTAGCCGAACTGGATGCCGAAGTTGAACTTGTCGTTGAAGAACGAGTTGTTGTAGCCGGCGAGGATGTTGAGTGTCGGGTCGTTGGTGTTATACTTTGCGATGTTATAAGTACCGCTGTTCTTCGAGTCGTCCACGCTCTGGTTGGCACTCTTATAGTAGGGGTGAGTGCCCGACTCATACGACGAGGTGCTCACGTCCCAGCCGAGTTGAGCACGGAGGTAGGTGTGCTCGATGGGGGTGATGTTGAGCGAGAAGGCGCTGATGATGCGGTCGGTAACGTCGTAGTTGAGGTTCTTATAAAGACCGAAGAGCGGGTTGAGCATGTCGGTATCGGTATAATAGTCGGGATAGCGCATGTGTGAGCCGTCGGCTGCCATGTAGTTGGCCATGTTGTCCATGTTGGGCCAGCTGTAAGATTTGGCGATAGGACCGTAAGAGCCACGAAGTGCCTTGTGGTTCTTTTGGTTCACATACTGCATGCTGCCTTCAAACTTGAGCCATTTGGTGAGCTCGGCGCGTCCGGCAATCGAGATGTTGGTACGCTTCAGGTCGGTGGTCTTGATCACACCGCTTTGGTCGATGTAGCCGGCTGAGCCGCGGATCGACATCTTGTCGTTACCAGCCTCGAGCGACACGTTGTGCTTCTGCATGAAACCGGTTTGGAGCACTGCGGCTGCGTTGTCATAGTAGGGCTGTGTGCCGTCATACTTGGCGCCGAAGTGACTTGTATAATAGTAGTTGGTAGTTCCGTAAGCACCGTTGCCATACACGTTCTGCACCTTAGGCCAGCCGTAAGCCTTCGACCACGACAGCTGGTTGCTGTAGGTGACACGGGCACGGCCAGAGTGACCTTTCTTGGTGGTGATGATGATGGCACCGTTGCTGGCGTCGCTACCATAGAGGGCTGCGGCTGCGGCACCCTTGAGCACTGTCATGCTCTCGATGTCTTCAGGGTTGAAGTCGTTACCGCGCGAAGAGTAGTCGGTAGAGCGTACGCTCAAGCCGGTGCTGCTGTCGTCGGTTGCGAAACCTTCGGTGGGGTTGAACGATGAGTTGTTCATGGGCACACCGTCGACCACATACAGCGGCTGGTTGTTACCCGACAGAGAAGTGGCGCTACGGAGCACTACCGAGGTAGATGCACCAGGAGCGCCGCCCGAACTGGTCACTGTCATACCCGACACACGGCCCTGGAGAGCCGAGATGAAGTCGGTACGGCCCGACTCGGTAATATCTACGGCCTTGATGTTCTGAGCCGATGAACCCACGGCTCTTGCCACACGCTTCATACCGAACTCGGCGGTGATCACCACCTCGTTCAGCTGATTGCTGTTTGTCTCCAAGGTCACGTTGGCGCCTTTGGCGGCGCTCACTTCTAGAGGTTTGTAGCCCACATAAGTGAATACCAGTGTAGCATTCTTCGGAGCTTTCACTGAATAGCGGCCGTCGAGGTCGGTCACTGTTCCCTGCTTGGTGCCCTTAACCTTAACGGTAACGCCGATAAGCGGCTCGCCGTTAGAGTCTTTAACGACACCTGTCACTTTGTTGTCTTGCGCAGCTGCTGTGAAGCCCACATTGCCCAGACTTGAGAATCCGGCGGGGGCGCCACATGCGATGGCTAACGCAGCCAACAATACACATTGCTTTTTCATACGCACATGTTGTTTAGTACAAGTTATTTATAGGTTTATATAAAAAAATTATATCTGCTAACAGTTGTTTCAGTCCTTATCGCCAAGCGGGGTGGGATCACCCT
>CAVIEK010000135.1:0-6254 GCA_963641805.1 Bacteroides fragilis | reverse complement strand
CGATGAAGACAACAATCTCTCCGAAGGCAAGCTCCACAAAATTATAAGAAGATGTGTAAATGAGGAATTGAAAAGTAAAAGATACTAATTCAAAATTAAAGGCACACCTATTTGGCTAGGTGTGCCTATTTTGACGGACTATGACAACATGTATATCGTTACCTTCTTTTGTGGCGTTCCATAAATTTCTGCTACAAAAAAGTATAAGTATGAAGTTAGTTCCATATACTGTGCGTTTTTGCTCAGTCTCTACGATGAATGAGCGTCTATGGCAGTGACAATGGGGAAGGATGCGACTCTAATGATGTCGCCAAAAGGATTGTGCTTATAGCCTGAATGCAATCGGCAGCACACAGCGTACGGCCACTTTGGTGCGGTTGATGCGCCCTGGTTTCCATCGGGGCATCTCCTTGATTACGCGTATTGCCTCACGGTCGAGGCTCTCGTCGCCTGCTCCGCGTATCACCTGCACGTTGCTCACACGGCCGTCGGCCCCCACAATGAAACAGCATAGCACGCGACCTTGGATGCGGTTGTGATAGGCATGGTATGGATATTCGCGTGTGTTGTTGATATAGTTGGTCAACCCGCGCTCACCTCCAGGAAATTGTGGCTGAACGTCTACGTAGTCATACTCGTACACCTCCATGTAGGGGGTGCGCGACATCGGGTTGATGGTGGTCACATGGCGCACTTGCGCCATTGCGGGCATCAGTGCCAATACCGACATGGCCAATAGTATGTGTAATCGTAAATCGTGGTTTCGCATCACGTTTTTCAGTCACTAATGTTGTGAGTTCAGTCTATTATATAAAATGCAGCCTCTGTCGCTCGGCCAGCATGGCCGTCAGCGATATCGGCAACGCAAATATAAGTTGCTATTTCTAATTGTCAATGACTTTTGGCACTGGTTTTGGAAATGATTAATAATGTTTCATTTATTTTCACAAAATGGTGTGGCGGTGGTGTCTGTTGTAAAAAAAAATAAACGTTTATACTATCTGCCGCCGCTGTGCGTTATTTATAGGAAAGGGGGTGTAACGCACCGCCGGCACGAGAAAGAAATTACAGCAAATGAGAATATACAACCACACACGCCATCTGTTTGCGTCGGCCGTCCTGTTGCTGGGTGCGGCCGCGGTAATGGCGCAAGATGGAACCACGGCCTACCAGTTCCTTAACGTCACGCCGTCGACCCACGCCTATGCTCTCGGCGGCCACAATATCACCGTCATTGACGATGACATCAACCTCATAGAGCAGAACCCGGCTCTCCTGGGGCCTGAGGTTGACCATCAGGTGGGCTTGAGCTACATGCGCTATTTCGGCTCTACCAATTTCATGGGTGTGCGCTACGGCCAGGGAATCAACGAGCATAGCGCTTTTGCCGTGGGCTTGCAGTATTTCGGCTACGGCTCGCTCAGCGAGACCGATGCCTCGGGTAACGTTACCGGCTCGTTCTCGGCAAGCGACATGGCCTTCAATGCCACTTATTCCCACGATATCACCGACAATCTGCGCGGTGCTATCAACGTGAAGTTTCTCTACTCGAAATATGCCGAATATTCTGCGGCAGCCATTGCCACCGATTTGGGAATAAACTATTATAATCCCGACAATGACCTGTCGCTGTCGCTCGTGGTGAAAAACCTTGGTGGACAGGTTAAGAAGTTCAACGACACTAAGGACAAGCTGCCATGGGATGTGCAGCTGGGATGGTCGCAGATGGTGTCATCGGCATTCCGGCTCTCGGTAACTGCCTATGGCCTTACAAAATGGAAGTTGCCATATTATGAGCCTGAGGACAAAAACACAGCCTCGTCTTCACTGGTCGAGAAAAGCTCGTTCATGAGCAATCTGATGCGTCACCTCACTCTCGGCATCGAGTATCTGCCCACCGAGCGCATGTATATAGCCCTGGGCTATGACTATAAGACGCGTACCGATATGAGCACCTATCACCGCAACTTCCTGTCGGGGTTCTCGATAGGCGGCGGACTCAAGGTGAGGGCTTTCGGGTTTGGCCTTGCACTTGCCAAGCCGCACAGCAGCGCCACCACTCTCATGTTCAACATCACCACATCTATCGGCGAACTCTTGCGCTGAGTTGTTGCTGCCGCCGCTTGCCGGCCATCCCCTTGATGCGTGATAAAATCCATTATGCCACATAAAAACCAAAAATCATGACCACAACTAATCTTATAGGCGCCATTTCACGCGCCTTTGCAGCAATTGTAATTACTTTTGCTGCGACTGCCGCCTCGGCCGCTACAGACAGGCTCTACAGCATTGTCACCTGCCCGGGTGAGGATGCCTCGACGCAGATGGCGGTCAGCTGGGCCACCGACACCACTGCCGGATCCTCGTGGGTGCTTTATACCACTGAGGGCGACGAGTACTGGCAACAGGCACGCAGAGCCCATCCCGTGCAGCATGAGCTTTGCTCTACCTACTATGGTATCGACAGCAAGCGTCCCGACGGCTCCGACTTCAGTGAGGACGCACGTTTCACCAAGTGTGGCGCTCTGCTGTCGGGGCTAACCCCACAGACGCATTACAAGTACCGCATAGTCAGCACGGCCGGCGACACAAGCAGTGTCTACCGTTTTGTCACGGCAGGAGCCCCAAGTTGGAGTGCTTGTGTGATAAGCGACTTTCATACCTATACTCCGCTTCCGGCACGTCTTGAGAGCGCAATGAGCATGGTGCAGACCGTAGACAACCGCTTCCGCGACGTCGACTGGGTGTTGCACATTGGCGATGTGATTGCTTGGGGCGCAAGCTATTCGTTCTGGCGCGAGTTGTATGCCCAGCCGGCATTTCGCCGCACCATGTGGGCTGGTCTTAACGGGAATCACGACAACATGTCGCGCCGTTACCAGCTGACCAACGCCTATTTTCGTGATGCCAACTACTATCCCCGCAACGGATATGAGGGCGAGATGGGGGTTTGTTACTATTTCAAGTATGGCGAGGTGCTTTTCATTATGCTAAACAATGAAGATATGCGCACCGATTCTGCTCTTGTGGCTGCTCAGAAGTGGGCGCGCGACGTGATTGGGAAAAACCGGGCCGGTGTGCGCTATACCGTGGTGTGTGGGCATTACCAGTGGTTCTATGGCGGCAACGGCGCATCGAGCCAATACGACAGGTGGAAGCAACTTTTCGACGAGTGTGGTGTCGATCTTGCCATAGCCGGCAACAACCACATTTATGTGCGCACGGCACCGCTAAAGGCCGGAAAGGTGACCCATAGCAACGCTGGCACCACCTATGTGCAGATGCCGTCGAGCGACAACGAGCGCGGCCAGAAGCCAATAGGCCCTATTGAGCACAATGCCGACAAAATCAAGTTCCGTTGGAACGAGGGACCTCACACGGTGGGCGCGCTTCACCTTAGTGTCGATAGCAAGCGCATGCAAGTGCAACTGCTCAACCGCGACGGCTCGGTGCTCGACAGGTTTGAGGTTCTGTCAAGGCGATAGGGTGGGGCACACCTGAAGGAGCCTTACAAGAAAAAGTTCCGCGTCGAGAGCTGCTTTACAATAAAGCCTCCCGATGCGGAATGTTCGTTCTCAGCAGCCTCTTGGCCGTTACACTTTGAAGATGGTGAAATTCACCTTGCCGTAGGTGCGGTGTTGCAGGAATTGCGGCAGTGCGCTAAAGTCGTTGTGCTTCGAGTGCTCTACAATCACAATGGTGCCGTCTTTCACCATGTCTGAGTCGAGAATGGCGGCGGGCAACTCGGGCAGTGTGGGCAAGTCGTAGGGAGGATCGGCAAAAATGATGTCGAATTTTCTCGTGCACGACCCAATGAAGCGGTACACGTCGCCCTTGATTGCTGTGATGTTGTCGTCGCCAAGCAGTCCCTTCACCTTGTTGATGAAATTATACTGTGTTGAGGCCTTCTCCACACTTGTCACACTGCAGCAGCCGCGCGACAGGAACTCAAAACTCACGGCGCCTGTGCCGGCAAACAGGTCGAGTGCCGTCAGCCCCTCAAGGTCTACGAGATTCTCAATGACGTTGAATATACTCTCTCGGGCATAGTCGGTGGTGGGGCGTGCCGTTATGTTGGTGGGCACGTCAAACCGGCGTCGCCCGTATTTTCCTCTGATTATTCGCATAGTGCAAGCAATATTAATTCAAGTGGGGCCTTGACTGCGTCCTGGCCCATTTTCAAAGCTGCGGCCGGGAATATGCCCGGCATCACAAAGTTCACATATTCGCGCAGTTTTGGCGCGATCGCATCGCGCGTGTCGCGGTTTCCTGTCATCTGAATCTCGTCGCGCATGCTGTCGAGCCCAAGGCTGCTCCAGGCATGCAATATATAGAACACTGCATCGGCTGTCGATGCAAACTCAAAGCAGTTGGCCATCACCAGTTTCCCTTTGACAAACACCACCATGTCCATTCCGTTGCCCTCGGGAGAGAAGTTCAGGTGCATACGTGCAATGCCGGAGTCGGAATTCAAGCCGTGGTAGTGCTCGCAAAGGGTGTAGAGCCTGTGCACGATGCGCGGCTGGAAGTAGGTGCGCTCAAGGAATGCGGTCAGTCCCTTCGGCATCTCGTAGGCAATGGCGGCGTTACACTGGGCAAGCCGGCAAAAGCCCATGTCACCATCAGTGTCGCCGAAGGCAGCCTCAAGGGCTGTGAGCGCGCTGCTTCGCCCGTCGGCACCAAGGCTGTCGTCGGGGGTGAACTCGGGTGGGAGCATAACGAAGTGTTGTGAGTCGACCGCTATGCGCACATCGTTGAAGTCGCCAAGCAACTGATTGTCGTAGATGGCCGCCTCTATGGCTTTGAGCCTTGAGCCGGAGTCGTGGTCAAGGTCTACTTCGCCTATAATCATCGAATTCTCAGCCTGTGTGCTTGTCAGCAGATATTTCAACTTGTCGTGGGTGATGTGCAACTCCAGATTCCACATCTCGGGGTGGTCTATGTTTATTTCAGCCTTGTTGCTCATTAAAATTTATAGTGTGGGATTTACAGTTTGCGATACTTTGGAATTATGCCTTGCCGCGCACGTTTGTCTCAATTGGCGGCCTACGGAATTGTCACTTCTCCGCACAGAGACACTTGCATATATTTCTTCACCGATGATGGCGGAAGTCCCATGCCGAACAGATACATCATCTTGGTTATGGCCGCCTCGCTCGTGATGTCGTGCCCGCTCACTACTCCGGCTTTGGCCAGGCAGTTGCCTGTGTCGTAGAGCTCGGCATGCACGCTTCCGTTGACGCACTGCGTCACATTCACTATCACTATGTCGCGCATCACGGCATCGTGAATGGCATCGGTGAACCATTGCTCGTTGGGGCTGTTGCCCGCACCAAACGTCTTGAGCACTATTCCCTTGATGCCTGGGGTGTTTAGCATGTGCCGCAACGTGCTCTCGGTCATTCCCGGGTGCAGCACCACAAACATCACGTTGGGGTCCATGTTATACCGCACTTTAAGTGGACGTTTCGACGGCGATCTGTAGAGCGCCTCATCCTTGAACGACAATCCCAGACCTATTCGGGCAAGCTCGGGATAGTTGTTGCTCTTGAACGCGTTGAAGTTGTCGGCGCTCATCTTTGTGCTTCGGTTGCCGCGCCACAGGTGACTCTCGAAAAGTATCGCTACTTCTTGCACCATGGCTTGTCCGTTGGTGTCGGTGGCGGCAGCCACTTGCAGGGCGGTGATAAGATTCTCTTCACCATCGGTGCGCACTTCTCCTATCGGCAACTGTGACCCGGTTATAATCACCGGTTTGCACAGGTTCTCAAGCATGAAACTCAATGCCGACGCCGTGAAGGCCATCGTGTCGGTCCCATGCAGCACCACAAACCCGTCATAGAGGTCATAGTGGTCCTCTATCGCTTGTGCGATGTCGTGCCAGTGCTTGGGGTTCATGTTAGAACTGTCGATGGGCGGCTCAAACTGGATGTTGTCGATCTCATAATCGAGTTTCTTGATTTTGGGCACATTGTCGATAAGATGCGAGAAATCAAATGGTTGAAGCGTCTTTGTTTGGGCGCTCTCAATCATTCCGATGGTGCCGCCGGTGTAGATAATCAGTATTTTGGGCTTGTGTGTGGCTGTATTGTTCATTATGCTTGCCGTCAAAATGTTGTTTTATTAATGCAAATATAATATAATTAGTCCGAATACCATCTTAGAGTGTGTGTTAAACATGACATCTTCATTTTGGAGTTGTAGAGTCCAACAGCAAGTGCAAAATTAGGTAAAATGTTGGAAAAAGCGTTTGA